>NZ_DALZYO010000012.1:17144-132779 GCF_031988165.1 Neobacillus sp. | reverse complement strand
TATTGAAGAGGATAGAATAAAGCATGGAAAAAAGCCATTAAAGGAAAAGGTAAGGGTTAAATCGCTTATCTAACTCGGGAAAATTGCTTTATTAATTTAGAAAGGAAAAAATGGAGCGAAGCTTGGCAGACTCAAAAGAGCTGCATGGGCTTCGCTACTGCCGGTTACGGGGATTAAAGAATGCAAGTGAACAGGCTCTCCTTACAGCAGCCTGCCAAAATATAAAAAAGATTGCGACACACTTTGCCAGGTTAGAAAAAGTGTGTTGCCATTCTTTAGGTTGATTTGCCACCCTGTTGATTGGAGCGGAGGGCACTCGACTCCTGCGGGATAGAGAGGTCACGGGAGACCCCGCAGGCTCCAAAGAGCCGAGGAGGCTCCCGGACCTCCCCGCGGAAAGCGAGTGCCCGGAGCGGAAATCAACAGGCCAGTTAGCAGGGCCAATCCATTATTAAAAAATTGCCGAGAAATATACCCTTTCTCGACAATCTGAGTCGATCTTCATAGAGACCGATTTTTTATTATATGGATTATCAACTAGTCAACTTTACATATTTCCGTCGGACAATCCTCGCAATCAATTTCCCTTTTTAAAAACACTATGTCATGAATAGTAATTGTCCCTTTATCAATTGAAATAACACCAATTTTTCGTAAATCACTTAGCAAGCGATTGACTACTTCACGAGAGGTGCCACAGAAATTAGCTAATTCTTGATTTGTTAACGGTAATTCAATCAAAATCCCTTTATTAGTTTTCATACCGTAACTATTACTGATGCGGATCAGGGTAGAATACAAGGCCCCTTTTTTTCCGTGAAGAACCAAATCACGAAATCTAGTTTGCGTTTTCCGGTATTGTTGGCTCATCCATTTTATGAATTCAAAAGAAAGAGGAAGATTTTGCGAAAGTTTTTCTTCAAGAACATCTTTCATAATGACAGCTACTTCGCCACTCTCAATAACACGTGCACTTAATAAATATCTTGAAGCAGGGGAAAATAAATTTAATTCACCGACAAAATCACCACTGGAGCACATTCTTAATGTAAGCTCTCTTCCATCAGGAATAATTTTGCTAATTTGGAGAATACCGCTTTGGACAATATACAATTCATCAGCAACAGATCCCTCTTGGAAAAGAAAAGTGCCTTTTTCCATTTTCTTAAAATGGTGGACCGTATCAAATAGATGGGACAAGGTTATCGGCATTTCTTTTACTGACTGCATACTCATAACCACCTTTTAAAGGTATGAAATCAATCTTGAAAATAAATGACAGTCAAGGTTGGATTTACAAGATATTACTATAATTATATTGTTAACAAAGATTAATTAGCAATACATGTTGAATAAGTTCATACAATCGTCAAAAAGTCTTACACTTTTCGAGTATTTCTTAGGAAATATTGTCTATCCCCGTGGAAATTTGTAAGAAATTCCTATAATGGTCACACTAGAAAAGGAAATAATATAAGGGAAAGAAGTTAAGGAGGGAAAAATATGGGACAAAATCATCAGTTTAAATCTGGTAAAAAAGCACCTAATAACGGTGTGTACATTGAAGTAGGCGAAACAGGAGACAACGTGCTAAATCCAAAAAAAATTAAACTTAAAGCAGGTGATGCATTTCCTGAAACATCCAATGATAACCGTGTATGGACTTACCAGCGAAAACCATAAATTAAAGTTAGATAAAGTCATCCATTTGGGTGGCTTTTTTCCTGTTTAAAATTTTACTTCTATTATTGAGTTGTTTTATAATTAAATCAATAGGTCAAAAATGGTCAAAGAGGATGTGGGAAAAATGGATTTAAACCGCATGACAGAACGATTACAAAAAGGGTTAATGGATGCGCAGACGTTAGCCATTAAAAAAAGCCATCAGGAGGTCGACGAACCTCACTTATTATTGTCGTTAATGGACCAAGAAGATAGCCTAGTAGCAGCTATTCTTGAAAGGACAAAATTGGACCCTGAGAAAGTTAAAAATAACCTCTTGGAATCATTGAGGAAAAAACCTCAAGTAACCGGAAGCGGCACAGAACAGGGGAAACTATATATCACTGCAAAGCTGCAAAAGTTACTGGTAAGTGCTGAAGGATTTGCAGCAAAATTTTCTGATGAGTATATTTCGGTTGAGCATTTTTTGTTAGCTGCTGCTTATGCAAATGATTCTGAAATGAAAAAAATTATTTCTTCATTAGGGCAAACAGCTGAAACTATTCTAAACGCGATTAAAGAAATAAGGGGGAATCAAAGAGTGACATCACAAAATCCTGAAGCGGGATACGATGCTCTTAAAAAATACGGCAGGGACCTCGTTGCCGAAGTAAAAGCAGGTAAAATGGATCCGGTCATTGGTAGAGATGCAGAAATTCGCCATGTTATTCGGATTTTATCCAGAAAAACAAAGAACAATCCCGTTTTAATCGGTGAGCCTGGTGTCGGAAAGACAGCAATTGTCGAAGGTCTTGCCCAAAGGATTGTCAGAAAGGATGTTCCTGAGGGCCTTAAGGATAAAACAATCTTTTCTTTGGATATGAGTGCGTTAATTGCCGGGGCAAAATTCAGAGGTGAGTTTGAAGAACGGTTGAAAGCGGTCTTAAATGAAATCAAAAAGAGTGAAGGACAAATTTTGTTGTTCATTGATGAAATTCATACAATTGTTGGCGCAGGTAAAACAGAAGGTGCGATGGATGCAGGCAATATGTTAAAACCGATGCTTGCTCGCGGTGAACTTCATTGTATCGGGGCGACAACACTTGATGAACATCGGAAATATATCGAAAAGGACCCTGCGCTTGAACGAAGATTCCAGCAAGTCCTTGTGCAAGAACCAAATGTTGAAGATACCATTTCGATTTTAAGGGGCTTAAAGGAACGGTTTGAGGTGCACCATGGGGTGAAAATCCATGACCATGCGTTGGTTGCAGCAGCTACGCTTTCCGACCGTTATATTACGGACCGTTTTTTACCGGATAAAGCGATTGATCTTGTGGACGAAGCATGTGCACTGATCCGCACCGAAATAGATTCAATGCCGACCGAATTGGATGAAGTGACACGAAGAGTAATGCAGCTTGAAATTGAAGAAGCAGCGTTAAGAAAGGAAAGTGATGAAGGCAGTAAACGGAGGCTTGAAGCACTTTTAAAGGAACTTGCCGATTTAAAAGAACTTGAAGATACGATGAAGGCCAAATGGCTCGGGGAAAAACAAAGTATCCAGCAATTACAGGAAAAAAGGGAACTTCTTGAAAAGCTTCGCTGGGAGCTGCAACAGGCAGAGGATAAGTACGATTTAAATCGTGCAGCTGAACTTCGCCATGGACAAATTCCATTATCAGAGCGGGAACTAAAGGAATTAGAGGAGGCTGCAGAAAAGGATGATCGGCTGCTGCGTGAAGAGGTTACCGGGGAAGAAATCTCAAATATCGTCTCTAGGTGGACAGGAATACCCCTTTCTAAGTTAGTCGAAGGTGAACGAGAAAAACTGTTAAAATTAGAATCAATCCTGCATGAGAGAGTTATCGGTCAAAATGAAGCTGTCAATTTAGTGACTGACGCTGTACTCCGCGCCAGGGCGGGAATAAAAGATCCTAATCGGCCGATTGGTTCTTTTCTATTCTTAGGTCCTACAGGTGTTGGGAAGACAGAGCTTGCAAAAGCACTAGCAGAATCCCTATTTGATAGTGAAGAACACATTATTCGAATTGATATGTCAGAATATATGGAAAAGCACTCAGTTTCCCGGTTAATTGGTGCACCACCGGGTTATGTCGGCTATGAAGAAGGTGGACAGCTAACAGAAGCTGTAAGAAGAAGACCTTATTCGGTCATCTTAATGGATGAAATCGAAAAGGCTCATCCGGAAGTATTCAACATTCTCCTGCAAGCTCTTGATGACGGACGGATCACTGATTCACAAGGTCGGGTTGTGGACTTTAAGAATACGGTTATTATTATGACCTCCAATATCGGTTCACAATTTTTACTTGAACGAAGTGAAAATGAAATTGAGATTTCCGCTGACGCAAGGGATAAGGTTATGAGTCAATTAAGGACTCATTTTCGTCCGGAATTTTTAAATCGAATTGATGAATCGATTCTTTTTAAGCCGCTTTCATTAGGAGAAATTAAAAATATTGTTGTGAAAATGATGAAGGAACTGCAAAATAGGTTAAAACAACAGCAAATTGATATTACCATTAGTGAGGAGGCAAAGGAATTTATTGCTGTAAATGGCTTTGATCCAATATATGGTGCAAGACCTTTGAAGCGGTTTATTCAAAGAAACATTGAAACAAAGCTTGCTCGGGAAATTATTGCGGGTATGGTTCATAATCAGTCAAGGGTAGAAATAACGATCCAAAATGGAGAAGTAATGTTAAACATCCTGTGAAGGAATGACAGCAACAATAAAAAAGGTCATCCATTTAATATGGAAGACCTTTTTTGTAAAAAATCAATGTTTTTCTACTGGCTGTTTTGGAATCACAGCAGCGGCAATGTAAATCAAGACAGTTACCCCAATAGATACTATTGCACCTGATTTAAAATCAAATTCAGCGCCTGGAGTCATTGAACTAACTACATATGAAAGCATTTGCACTAATAGAAATGACCAGAAAAAAGTCCAAAAGAATCGCACTATTTTTCACCTCTAACATATTATACATCTTATTTAATATTATCATATCTTTTCGAAATAATAAACGTTTTATCGACAATTTGCACTAACTGAAGGAACCTTTCGAATATATCCTAAATTAGGCAAACTCCCTTTCATCTTTTGTGAAATGGCATACAATATTTTGAGGAAATATGCAAAAGGAGATTTATCTATGGAGAATCGCAATTTTCAAATGGATACTCAATGGAATATAATTCACTACCCAGAAAAGCCTACAGGATTTGGGATCTTAATCATTGGTGACGAAAGGCATTTTGTGGACGAGAGTAAATGCTTTTGGACTCAAAATGAAGGCAAGCTAGCCATTATCGATCAACTGAAAGAAGAAGGGTACACCATTTTTTCCTCAAATCTGTTTGGGCGAAACTGGGGAAGTGAAAGTGCCGTCGAACTTGCTATGAGCTTATACCAACATGTAATTCGAAGCGAAATTCTAAACAATAAAATCCATATATTAGCTGAAGGCATGGGAGCACTTGTTGCAGTAAGGTTAATGGAAAATATGAAGAAAAACATCAGGTCGGTCATCCTGCTTAATCCTATCCTTTCCTTAAAGCATCATCTTGAACAGGAAAAGGAACATAAGTTTTTTTATAAAAAATTAATGAAGGAATTATCAACTGCCCATAAAAAGAATCTGCTAGAGCTTGAAAACAATATTTTCAGCATGGAGGAAAGCATTAATCTTGAGTATGACTTCCCAGTTAAAATCATTCATGTCCTTGCTGGCGGAAAATCGTATAATCAATCAAAACAATATCACCGGATTATCAATACCTCTAAATTTAATCCTACCTTTATTCTTCCAGAAAAAAAACAACAGCTTGGCAAAATATTTATTAAGTATTTTAGCAGCCATGAAACTGTCCTTTAAGTCCTAATTCTCCCCATATTGAAATATTTCTTTATTGAACCGCATAGTATTCAATAAGGCTAGCTTGGGGAGGAAGATTTAATGGACAAGGCCATAATTTTTGGAATATATAATTTTGTTAGTTTTCATGCTTGCAAAACCCTTTTGAATAAGGGTTTGGAGGTGATAGGAGTTCACATAGATGAAATTGACAATAATCATTTCCTAGCGGAAAAAAGACTTGAGGTTGGACGAAATGCAAACTATATCGAACAGACCTTATCAGAGTGGGAAAATAGTCGTAATGAAGAAATGGCGAAAACAGCGTTAATTTTTTCAATATATGATTTATTTATGTGTTATAAAGAAGCAATAATACAAAGAGAAAAGGTTGTGGAATCAATTACGCACTATTTAGAGCGTAATAATAGTGAGATGAGTGTTGTAGTCATCCTGCCGATCCAAATGGTAAGTTCTGATAAGAGTATGGAGATGGAAGCCTTCCTAAACCAAGCAAGGAAATGGGGGAAGCATATCCAGATGTTTTATGTACCTGCGATTTATGGTCCTTGGCAGTCATCAACATTTTTGTTTCAACGAGCTATTCTTTCAAAATTCCAAAAGACGAAAATCATAAAAGATGAGCGAGAATGGACAAGTGATATCCTTTATGTTGATGATGCCTTAGAAGTATTGTTTGAAATTATGGAATCCAAGGGTGATGGAAGCTATATACTCGAAAGCGGGAAAAAGGATTATTGGTTTGAATGTGCTGAGTTTCTTCATTTAAATGAATACACGGTTCGCTCCAACTGTCATGCCCCACCGAAATTAGACAATCATTTTGAAAGAATTTTAGTGAAAGAAATAACACCTATTACCGATTCCATTTCCAAACAGTTAGAACAAGTGCAACGGTTATTCCATAATGGTATCTAGAGTCATTTGTATTAAATTATTTATTATCTTGCAAAAAGCTGGCCATTAGGAAATATGTCTTTTCATTTAGCAGGTCAAAGGTTAGAATATAGGAAAAAAAGGTTCTATAGTCCATTAAATATAAGGAAGAAATGTGTTTAGGAAATGGCTGCCGATTAAAGGAGGTGTATGGAATGCTAAACCGATTCGGAATCATTCTTTTATGTCTTCTTTTACTTGGAGCATGCGGTGAAACAAAGTCTTCAGGGAAATTGCAGAAGGTTGGATTGTTAGTTCCGGAAACAATCAATGATCAGGTGTGGGGAACGAAAGGCTTTAAAGGATTGCTAAAAATACAAACAAATTTCAATGTAGATGTATTTTATAAAGAGCGAATGAATTCAGAAGTCGATGTTGAACGTGCTGTAGAAGAATTTGATCAAAAGGGAGTAAACCTTATCTTTGGCCATGGTTCTGAGTATGCTGAATATTTTAATAATATTTCTAAAAAATATCCCCAGATTCACTTCGTCAGTTTTAATGGTGATGCAAAAGCGCCAAATACAACTAGTCTAAACTTTAAAGCTCATGCAATGGGCTTTTTTGGCGGGATGGTTGCAGCACATATGTCTAAACGGCATAAAGTAGGTGTTTTAGCTGCTTATGAATGGCAGCCAGAAATTGAAGGCTTTTATCAAGGAGCGATGGCAGAAAATAAACAAACCATTGTAACCATAGAATATGTTGGAAACTGGGATGATGAAAAAAAGGCACTTCAATTAGTCAATCATATGCTTGAAAATGAGGTTGATGTCGTCTATCCGGCAGGTGATGGCTTTAATGTTCCAGTGATTGAAAAAGTTAAGGAACATGGTGTATATGCTATTGGCTATGTTTCAGATCAATCTGATTTGGGGGAGTCGACCGTTTTAACAAGTACCATTCAGCAGGTGGATTCTTTATATGAAAAGATCGCAGAGCAATACAATGATGGCAGGCTGAAATCAGGAAATCTTTCCTTTGATTTTCAAGACAATGTTATCTCACTCGGTAAATATAGTCCATTAGTTAGTAAAGAGTTTATTGGGAAAATGAACATGCATATTGAAAAATATAAGGAAACAGGAATTCTACCTAAATAAAAATGTACATAACATTAATAAGCTGCCGCTTTCTTGGGGCAGCTTATTTCTTTTTCCAGATTTGTTCCACGAATGGGATTATCTTTTGGAATAATGGTTTTAAACCTCGTATTGATTCCACCAATGTATCGATATTCACGATAAGTTCTTCATAATTAATCGTAGATTGGTTGTTGGCTTGGTGAGGTTCATGGATATGTTCATGGTGTTCTGGTTGTCTCCTTGTTCCAAACATTAAATTAGTAAACGGATCTTGAATCTGAGTTTGCTCATGATGTTGGTTGTTGTCTTGATCTTGATCTACAGGTTCATGCTGAGTCTGATCCTCCATTTCCCTATAACTCCTTTCTGAATTGATCTTTTATATAGAATATGATTTATCGAATAAAAGGAATGTACATTAGCGGAGGATATAATGGAAGAAATAGTTGCTTAAAATAGGGTCTATTTGATAAAATTAGTACCAAGTCATAATAATTGATATTAATCTTTTGGATATAAAAGAGATTGGCCAAAAAAAAGGAGCTGAAACTTGTGAGAGCTGGTATTGTTGGAATTGGCAGATATTTACCTGAAAAAATTGTCACAAATCATGACTTGGAAAAAAGAATGGATACCTCTGATGAATGGATTCGTACTAGAACAGGAATCGAGGAAAGACGAATTGCGGCTGATGATGTTGATACATCAGATATGGCATTTGCTGCTGCCCAAAAAGCGATTGAAAATGCGGGAATCACAGCAGAAGAAATTGATTTAATTTTAGTGGCGACGGTTACTCCTGATACACCCTTTCCATCTGTTTCCTGTAGAATTCAAGAAAGATTAGGGGCAACGAAAGCAGCGGCGATGGATGTTAGTGCTGCATGTGCAGGCTTTATGTATGGAATCGTTACGGCTAAACAATTTATTGAGTCCGAGGTTTATAAATATGTATTAGTAGTTGGAGTTGAAAAACTTTCGAAAATCACTGACTGGAATGACCGCAATACGGCAGTATTATTTGGCGATGGTGCTGGAGCAGCAATCATTGGCCAAGTTTCTGAAAATCGCGGGATTCTTTCATTTGAGCTTGGTGCAGATGGTACAGGGGCTAAACACCTTTACCAAGACGAATATATTATTATGAACGGACGAGAAGTGTTTAAATTTGCTGTTCGGCAAATGGGTGAGAGCTGTGTTAATGTCCTTGAAAAGGCTGGATTAACAAAAGAGGATGTGGATTTCCTCATCCCTCATCAAGCCAATATTCGTATAATGGAAGCCTCTAGACAAAGATTAGAGCTTCCGGATGAAAAAATGTCTAAAACGGTTCAAAAGTATGGCAACACCTCTTCAGCATCAATACCAATCTCGATTGTCGAGGAATTAGAAGCCGGAAAAATTAAAGATGATGACCTCATTGTCATGGTTGGCTTCGGTGGCGGATTAACTTGGGGAGCGATTGCGATCAGGTGGGGAAAATAAACTGAGATTTATTTGAAAAAAATAGAGAAATGTTAGTGGATAAAAGGAGATGTACAAATGGAAAAACGTAGGGTTGTAGTAACAGGCGTCGGCGCAGTGACACCACTTGGAAACGATGTTGAAACAACGTGGAAAGGGATTCTAGAAGGTAAATCAGGTGTTGGTCCGATGACAAGAGTCAATGCCGATGAATATCCGGCAAAAGTTTCTGCTGAATTAAAGGACTTTAATCCTGAAGTATTTATGGAAAGAAAAGATGCCCGTAAAATGGATCGTTTTACGCAATTTGCTGTTGCATCTGCGTTAATGGCTGTCCAAGATGCAAATTTAACCATTAATGAAGAAAATTCTCATCGTGTCGGTGTTTGGATTGGTTCCGGTATTGGCGGGATGGAAACCTTTGAACAGCAGTACGAAATTTTTCAAAAAAGAGGGTACAAGCGGGTTAGCCCATTCTTTGTCCCCATGTTAATACCTGATATGGCTACAGGCCAAGTTTCGATCACCCTTGGGGCAAGAGGCTTCAATTCCTGTACCGTAACCGCTTGTGCTACTGGTACAAATTCCATTGGTGATGCTTTTAAAGTCATCCAACGTGGTGATGCCGATGTTATGGTATCAGGTGGTGCAGAAGCACCAATTACGAAAATGTCTGTGGCTGGGTTCTGTGCCAATACCGCTCTTTCCACAAATCCGGATCCACAAACGGCTAGCCGACCATTTGATAAGAACCGCGATGGCTTTGTTATTGGTGAAGGTGCTGGGATCGTTATTTTAGAAGAATTAGACCATGCCTTAGCCCGAGGGGCAAAAATATATGCCGAAATCGTTGGCTATGGTGCAACCGGTGATGCCTATCATATTACCGCACCTGCACCTGGTGGTGAGGGCGGAGCCCGGGCAATGAAAATGGCTATTAATGATGGCGGGTTAAAGCCTGAGGATATTGATTATATTAATGCCCATGGTACAAGTACTGAATATAATGATAAGTTCGAAACGCTTGCAGTGAAAGAGGTATTTGGTGATCATGCCTATAAACTGGCCATGAGCTCTACCAAATCCATGACTGGTCATCTTCTCGGTGCTGCTGGCGGTGTGGAAGCCATTTTTACTGTGTTGGCAATGAGAGATAGCATGATGCCGCCAACCATTAATTATCAAACACCAGATCCAGAATGTGACTTGGATTATGTCGTGAATATTGCACGGCAAAAAGAAATTAAGGCAGCCATGAGCAATTCACTTGGCTTCGGCGGCCATAACGCCACGATTGTATTTAAAAAATATGAGTAAAAATTTAGGATCGACCGGCTTTTATGCTTGGTCGATTTTTCTATGCCTATTTTGTAGGATGAATTTTTCATTAAATGTCTAAATGAACAATACTTATTAATTTGATGTAATCAGCTATAAAAAGAGACTCAAAAGCCTTTTTGTCCTATGAACCTCCCCAAAAAACAATCATAAACTGTAAAATAGTCAACTTTGGCTTGAATGGGGTGATGTAATGGGTATTATTCGAACGGATCAATGGTTACAAGAGGATTTTGACAGCCCAGTTAGAATCTGCAAAAGGCTAATGCCATATTTCAAAGGACAGAAGGCAAACGACATTTACGATCAATTAATAAGTTTTGGGATGTACCGACCATCACGAACCGCGATGAACAATCTTAATTGGATGAAGGAACAAAAAGCATGGAATAAAGTGGAGCAGTTATATAATAAATATAAAAAAAAGTGGAATGGTCCAGAAATACCAGTATTTCTCTTTCCATTAGCACAGCCTGGAGGTTTTTTTATTAGAAAAGAAAAAAGTAAGGCAGGAGTTTCCTTTCCTGATAAAATGTTTCTATTTCTTTCGCAACAGGATGACCCGAAAGAAATTGAAGCACTTCTTGTTCATGAGTACCACCATGTCTGCAGATTAAGCATGTTGAATAAAAAAATGGAAGACTACACCTTACTCGATTCGATTATTATCGAGGGGCTGGCAGAATATGCGGTATTAAAAAATTGTGGACAGGAATATTTAGCTAGTTGGTGCCGTATGTACTCCGAGAAGGAAATTTCACATTATTGGGATAAATATATCAAAAAACAATTAGACACGAAGAAGAATGAACGAGGACATGATGAACTTTTATATGGGGGTGGCAGGATTCCCAAATTGCTTGGATATGCTATCGGGTATAATATTATTGGGAAATTTTATGTTAATCATAGCTATTCTACAAAACTATCTTTTAGTATTCCTGCTAAAAAATATTTACAGGAAAAATAGTATTCAGTTACTAAAGCCTATTATTTCGGGCTTTTTTTATTTTCATTTGGATGAAAGTTACTAATTTTACAAAAAAGTCTTGCAATTGCAACAATTTCGTAATAAAATTTTATTTAAATATAATGAATTAATAGAATAATTCAAAAAATAAGAAGGTGTACTATGAGCACAAAAAAGTCGCTGCGTAATGAGGCACCACTGCTCGAAGTGAAAAATTTACAAACTGCCTTTGATATTGAAGGAACCGATTATAATGCTGTTGATAATGTTTCATTCAAAGTAAAGCCACGGCAAATTGTTGGGGTTGTAGGGGAATCCGGCTGCGGCAAATCTGTTATGAGTCTATCGATTATGAAGTTGCTGCCGAAGGGAATTGGAAAAGTAAAATCAGGCGAAATCATTTTTGATGGTATAAACCTTGAGAAAATGTCCGAAGCTCAAATCAATAAAATCCGCGGTAAAGATGTCTCCATGATTTTTCAAGAGCCAATGACTTCTTTAAATCCAGTATTCACCATTGGCTATCAATTGCAGGAAGTTCTTTTTAATCATTTGAAGATTTCAAAACAAGAGGCACGGCGAAAAGCCATTGCTTTACTAAAAAGTGTGGGAATCTCTCGTCCTGAAAAAATTGTCGATGAGTATCCACATCAATTATCAGGTGGTATGAGACAAAGGGTCATGATTGCCATTGCAATCGCCTGTCAGCCAAAGTTGTTGATTGCCGATGAGCCAACAACTGCCCTTGATGTAACTGTTCAAGCGCAAATCCTTGAACTTCTGAAAGAAATTCAAGAAGTAAACGATATGTCGGTCATTTTGATCACACATGATTTAGGTGTAGTTGCAGAAATGTGTGATGAAGTAATTGTTATGTATGCTGGTAAGATAGTAGAACACACAGATGTTGATACGTTATTCCATAATCCAAAACATCCATATACAAGGCTGCTTATGGGAGCAATCCCGAAAATGGATGAAAAGGAAGAACGATTAAGCTCAATCCAGGGAATTGTTCCGTCATTAACTAATATGCCAAAGGTTGGATGCCGTTTTGCCCACCGTTGTCCACAAGCAATGCCAGAATGCTTTACGGTTACCCCTTTACTAGAGGAAGTCGAACAAGATCATGAAGTGGCCTGTTTGCTCTTTGAAACTAGTATACCAAGGGAAGGGGTGAAGTAATGAGTAGAGTCTCCATACATAAAAATAATGAAAAAGTTCCCTTCCAATCTGAAAATCTATTGGAGATATTAAATCTTAAAACCTATTACCCTGTTAAAGGTGGATTTTTTAAACGCACCGTTGGGAATGTTAAGGCGGTAGATAATATCTCTTTTGAGATAAAGAAAGGTGAAACTCTTGGATTAGTAGGTGAATCTGGCTGTGGCAAATCTACTGCTGGCCGGACTATTTTACGATTATTAAAACCAACAGATGGACACATTCGATTTGATGGAAAAGATATCACAAAAGTTTCAGGAAAATCACTCCGAGAAATTCGCAAAGATATGCAAATGGTCTTTCAGGATCCATATGCTTCCTTAAACCCGATGCAAATGATTGGCGACATTATCGCTGAGCCAATTTACAATTTTTCTAAGAAAAGCAAGGCTGAATTAAAAACGGAAGTCATGGATTTATTAGACAAAGTAGGTTTGCCGCAGGATGCTTATTACAAATATGCCCATGAATTTTCCGGCGGTCAGCGCCAAAGAATCGGTATTGCTAGATCCTTGGCATTACGGCCAAAGTTAATCATTGCTGATGAACCGGTATCTGCACTAGATGTTTCTGTTCAATCACAAGTATTAAATTTATTAAAAGATTTACAAGAAGAATTTGAGCTAACCTTCCTTTTTATCGCACATGACCTAAGTGTTGTTAAACATATGAGTGATCGAATTGGAGTTATGTACTTAGGTAACATGGTCGAGATAGCTGATAAAGACAGCCTTTATGCAGAACCTCTCCATCCATATACACAGGCATTAATTTCAGCGATTCCATCGCCAGATCCAAGAGTTAAGAAGGAAAGAATTATCCTAACGGGTGATGTACCGAGTCCAATCAATCCACCATCAGGATGTCCATTCCATCCGCGCTGTCCAATGGCTATGGAGGAATGTTCACGGAGTAAGCCCGTTTTAAAGGAGGTGAAGCCATCTCATCGAGTAGCTTGCCACCTTTATTAATCAAAAGAAAATATAAAATCTTATAGGGGGGAAACAAATGAAGAAGAAAAGTATACTTATGCTGGCAGCCTTAATGCT
The DNA here is from genome assembly GCF_031988165.1 of Neobacillus sp. NCBI lineage: Bacteria > Bacillati > Bacillota > Bacilli > Caryophanales > Bacillaceae > Neobacillus > Neobacillus sp. The sequence goes on along the minus strand of NZ_DALZYO010000012.1, from coordinate 119,146 downwards.
GGTCCTTTCCGCATTTTTGGCGGCATGCTCTAGCAACAAAACGGGAACAAAGAAAGAAGAAAACAATGGAAAATCTGGTGAAACCACTGATAAACCTCAGGATGGCGGTACATTAGTGTATGCCCTCGATTCTTCTTTTAAGGGAATTTTAAACTGGTCTTTCTATGGTGATGCAGTTGATGATGAAATTCTCCAGTTATTTGATGAAAACCTAATCAGATATGATGAAAAATTAAAACCTCAACCAAATATCGCATCATGGAAAACTACAGATAACAAAGTTTATGATTTCGAGTTCAAAAAGGGTGTTAAATGGCACAATGGTGATGAGTTATCCGTAAAAGACTGGGAATTCGCCTTAAAGGTAGTTGCGGATAAGGATTATGAGGCTTCTCGCTTTGAGAACGTACGAAATATTGAGGGCGCACAAAATTACCATGATGGTAAAGCGACTGAAATTTCAGGTATTAAGGTGATTGATGATTACCACATCCAAATTACCTTTGATAAGGCTCGTGTTAACAACTTGGAAAACCTTTGGACATATCCGATGAACCGTACAGAATTCAAAGGCATAGCTGTTAAAGATATGGAGGCTTCTGAGCAAGTCCGTACGAAGCCAGTCGGTTTAGGACCATTTAAAGTAACAAAAGTGGTTCCTGGCGAATCGATTGAGATGTCTCGTTTTGATGACTACTTTAATGGTAAGCCGCATCTCGATAAAATTGTTGTTAAAGTTATCGACCCATCACTTTCTGTTGGTGAACTTAAAAACGGTACACTTGATATGACAAAATTCCATCCAAGTATTATTGACGAAGTTAAAAAGCTTGATAATGTAAATGCAATAACATATCCAGGATTAAGCTACTACTATGTTGGATTCAGAATGGGAACATGGGATGGCAACCAAAACGTAATGAATGATAAGAAATATCAAAACGTAAAACTACGTGAAGCTATGTATTATGCAATCAATCGTGAAGAATGGGTTAAAGCTTTCTTCTTTGGTGTAGGTAAGCCAGTTAACCGTCCAGTTCCTACAAATCACTGGATTGCTGCAGATAATAAAGATCTTGAACAATTTAAATACGACCCAGAAAAAGCGAAAAAATTATTAGATGAAGCCGGCTATAAAGATGTTGATGGCGACGGTTTCCGTGAAGATCCGCAAGGGAAGAAATTTGTAGTTAACTTCAGCCACTATGCAACTCAAAACCCAACATTCGAATCTCGTGCGAAAGCATTGACACAGTATTGGGAAGAGGTTGGCTTAAAAACAAAGCTTACTATGACAGATGCAAACCTATACTATGACATGCTTGATAAGGCAGATAAGTCATTGGAAGTATTCTTTGGCGGCTGGTCAACTGGTACAGATCCAGATCCAACTGCACTTTGGAGCTCTAAAGCAATGTGGAACTATCCTCGTTGGGTAAATGCGGAGAGCGATAAATTACTTGACCAAGCACTTGATATGAGTGTGGTAGGAACAGATGCCAACAAACGTAAAGATATTTATGGACAATGGCAAAAATTATTTATGAAAGAACTTCCAGTACTTCCAATTGCTGAAATTGAAGAAACGATGGCAGTCAGCAAACGGGTTCATGGCGTTACATTTGACGTATCTGGTTATAACCGTCCAAATGTATGGTGGATCAAGCAATAATTGCAGCAAATTAACATGCAAAGACTATGTTAAATGCTTAATATGTAAAAATATTTAGCCTAAGAAGTTCAATTGGGTGAGGCTGAGAGAGAAACTATTCTTTCGAAACCTTTCCCAATTGGACAAATTGGGTTACATCCACCACTTTATTTGACATAGTTTAGAGACAAGGAGAATGCACATGCTAAAGTATGCATTTCGAAGAATTTTGGGCATGATTCCGATGTTATTTCTAATCTCCATCGTTGTCTTTACCTTGGCAAAATTAATGCCTGGGGATTCTCTTTCAGGAGAAATTGACCCAAGAAATACTAATCCAAAATATATCGCAGAAATGCGGGAAAAATTAGGCTATAACGACCCGTTACCACAACAGTATTTCCGCTGGATTGGCAATTTTGTTGAAGGTGAATTTGGAAAATCAGCACGTTATAAAATAAAAGTATCAGACGTTATTGGAGAACGTGTACCGAACACGCTATTACTTGGATTTACTTCTATATTAATTACATATATACTTGCCTTCTTTATGGGGTTATATTCCGGCAGAAAACCATATACACTTGGAGATAATTTAATAGGAGGGATAAATTATTTGGGCTTATCCATCCCATCTTTTATCGCTGGGGTATTTGCAATCTTCTTTTTTTCTTTTACGCTTGGATGGTTTCCATCAAATGGTTCGATTGATATCGGTGTGACAGAAGGTACAGCTGAATATTGGTTAAGTCGTTTTCACCATGTATTCTTGCCGGCCGTAGTCCTTGGATTATTAAGTACTGCAAGTTATACACAGTTTTTACGAAATGATATTATCGAAAACAGCCGGAAGGACTTTGTTCGTACAGCACGTGCAAAAGGGACACCGGAAAAAAAGATTTACAATGTTCATATTTTAAGAAACTCTATTATTCCACTCATTACCTTTTTAGGGTTTGATTTAGTTGCTATTATCAGTGGTGCAATCATTACGGAAACGATTTTTACTTATCCTGGTCTTGGACAACTATTTTTACAATCTGTCGGAACACGGGATTATCCAGTTTTAATGACGTTGACAATGTTATTCTCCTTTTTAACACTAATCGGCAACCTTGTAGCTGATGTTTTATACGGTGTTGTAGATCCGAGAATTAGGCTAGATTAGGGGGGATTTAGATGCAAATTGCTACGCAAAAGGATACTAATATTATCAAAGTACCCCCGCAAAAAAGTTTATCTCCATGGGCAATGGCTCGGAAAAAGTTTGTAAAAAATAGATTGGCTATGATTAGTCTTATCTTTTTAGTTATTGTTGCTATTATTTCCTTCCTTGCTCCGTTTATAACAACTGCAGATATAACTAAAGTTAACATTGGTCAAATGTCATTAGAACCTTCAGGAGACCATTGGTTAGGAACGGATAAGGCAGGCAGGGATGTTTTTACAAGATTACTTTATGGTGGCCGCATTTCCTTATTAGTGGGAATGAGCTGTACATTATTTGTCATTGTACTTGGAACAATGATAGGTTCCATTGCTGGATATTTCGGGGGAACAGTTGACAGTCTTTTAATGAGATTTACAGATTTTATCTTAAACTTTCCATTTCTTGTATTTGTTATTGTAATCAATGCAATATTGTTTGGGAGAGTGAGTGGTCTCTGGGTTTTAATAGGAGTTATTAGTTTGCTTAGCTGGGGAGGAATTGCTCGTATCGTAAGAAGTAAAATCCTTGCTGAAAAAGAAAATGAGTATATCATAGCTGCTATATCTATCGGTTGTTCACCGACAAAGATTATTGTGAAGCATTTATTACCCAATGTTTTATCTACAATCATTGTACAAGCAACTATTACCTTTGCAACGATGATCGTAGCTGAATCAGGATTAAGTTTCCTTGGGTTTGGTGTTCCACAAGAAGTTCCAAGTTGGGGGAATATGCTTTCTTCGGCAATCGAACCAGATGTCATGCAATTCAAACTTTGGATATGGGTACCACCAGCAATCATAATCACCATCACCATTTTATCAATCAACTTTATCGGTGAAGGTTTAAAGGATGCTTTCAATCCTAAATCAAGAAGATAAAAATCTACCATCCTGATATGGTAGATTTTTTTTTATCCTAAGGTCTCCCTAATACCAGTAATAAAGTGTAACTGGAGTAAAATATATATTAAGGAATAATTTAACTAAGGTCTGCCCATACTGATTTACAAACAGTTTCTTGAAGTGAGGGGTTGTACTATGTTGTATCTTCATGATGTATGGGTAAATTGGTTTGAAGGGGAAGAAAACGGTTATAATGTTTGCCACTTTCATGAATGGCGGAAAGATGACGCTGTGGAGCTGTTAGACCAAGTTCCGCTTTTAAAAGTCGAACCGATACTATTTGATTATATTGAGAATGATTTGTTAGAATTACCTCAACAGCTTCTAGATGATATTTATCAGAAAGCTTATTTAAGAAAAAATCATGAAAGAGTCCAGCTTGACTATTGCTTTGTTGTGACAGATGGTACTGGAATTTTAGCTATTGATACAATTGGCTACAATATTCCAATTCGAAAAAGCAGGCTGATACCAAGGCAAGAGCAGCTTGTCTACGAAATGATTGGCCAACAGGAAGCAAAACCATATCATTTTTACAGCAAGTCAAAAATAAAGGATTTTCATATTTTGTCACCAGAACCAGAACTAATGAGAGGACTAACCAGAAAAGAACGACAATTAAAGCAGCTGTTATTTATGGCTCTTGATCAATTGCTCTCATCTAATAACGAAGCTGAAGTACGGTATTGGTTTACCGAGTGGTGTCCTGAACAATATTCAACGATTCAAGAATTAAATTTTGAAGAGGCCTGGGATCAGCTATTTGAAGAAACCAAATATGGCTGGTCGAAGCGGCACGAAACATTCTGTGAGAATCTAATTAAAGGGCAGCCATTTTTTGAAAAGCTTTGGGAAATGGAGCATGGTCCAAAAGTAAACTAAAGGCCTGACCCAAAAGGTTTGCACGGCATACCTTTTGCGGACAGGCTTTTAATTTGGCTATCTTCTTTTTCGTCCCAACCCCATTGCATTTTCCATTTTCTTAAGGGTTTTACTTGCTACCTGGTTCGCTTTCTCAGCTCCACGGTCCAAAATATTGTCTAGTTCATCTGATTCCATTAAATTATAGTATTTGTCCTGAATAGGCTTAAAAAAGTTAACAACAACTTCCGCTAAATCACCTTTAAAATCTCCATACCCTTTCCCAACATACATTTCTTCAATATCAGCGATCGATTTTCTATCTAAAATCGAGTAGATCGAAAGGAGATTAGATACCCCTGGCTTATTCTCTTTATCGAATTTAACGAGTCCTTCAGAGTCGGTTACGGCACTTTTTATTTTCTTGATAATTTGCGTTGGTTCATCTAATGGTGTAATAAAGGATTTTTTATTTGGGTCAGACTTGCTCATTTTTTTTGTTGGTTCTTGAAGCGACATAATGCGTGCTCCTACCTTAGGAATACTGATTTCAGGGATGGTAAGAATGTCGTTATACTTCTTGTTAAATCTTTCAGCTAAATCCCTTGTTAATTCCATATGCTGCTTTTGATCTTCCCCGACAGGGACAAGGTCTGTGTTGTACAATAAAATATCTGCGGCCATTAACGGTGGGTAAGTCAAAAGACTTGCAGAAACGGCTTCTTTTCCTGCTGATTTATCTTTAAACTGAGTCATTCGTTCTAATTCCCCGATATAGGACACACATTGCATTAACCAGCCTGCCTGAGCATGTGCGGGAACCTCTGATTGAATAAAAAGCGTAGCCTTTTCTGGATTAAGACCAACTGCAAGATATAATGCAGCTAAGCTACGGATATTTTTACGAAGTGTAACGGGGTCCTGGGGAACTGTAATAGCATGCTGATCCACTATACAAAAGAAGCAATTGTATTCGTTTTGCATATCGACAAACTGCTTCAATGCCCCAATATAGTTGCCAATTGTAATAGTGCCACTCGGCTGAATGCCTGAAAAAATTGTCTTCATTTAAATCTTGCCTCCTAAAAAAATAAATAAAAAAAACCATTCGTCCCCAAAAAACGAATAGGGACGAATGGTTCGCGGTACCACCCTAAATTACTCAAAAAAGAGTCACTCAGTTCCATTATCGTCTGGCAGACGATAATGGATTCCTTTTAACGCAAGGACAACGTCTATTCCTACTTGTTTAAATCGGTTCAGAAAGAAGCTCAAAAGTCCATTCCGTATCTATTTCGTGTTTGTTTCCACCAGCCACAAACTCTCTAAAACGAATAGGATACGTACTCCTCTTTATCATCGCTTTACATTTACTATTCGATTATTCACATTATAAATGAAAAACATATTTGTTTTCAAGTTAGTTACATATAAAATACCAGGAGAGCGATTGCCATGAATAAACCATTTACTAAACCATAAAACAGCAACGGTTTTTCATCAATCGTAACAAGTTCAGATAATCGCGGGATTTCATCAAATCTTCTTTTATTGTGTCCTCTTGAAAAGGCATAGCTAAATGACCTTGTAATGACATCATAAAAACCTGAATGAACCGTAAAAAGCAGTAAGGATGTGAGTAGTAACAAGGATGAAAAATAAAAAGATATATTGATATAGCTTAACAAAGAAACTTTCCGGTAGAAAATAAAGGAAATAGTAACTATCACAAGCTGTATAATAGCCAAAATAATCAGTCTCTTTTTATTGAAAATATTCACTGGAAAACCTCCAAAAACATTGATTTATTAACGATATCGTCATTCTATTATACAAAAAAATCAGTATAAGTCTAAATTATATCACGTCTATTTGTAATCGTTACGTAAAAATTGTATCTATTTTGTAAATTAAATTGCAAAAAATAATGTACAAATATTTTAAAATATGTATAATAGAGAATGTAGTAATTTTTCAGAATAATAGAAAAGGGAGGTCTACTAGTGAAGAAATCAAAACTTTCACTACTTTTAGTTTTAACATTAGTCCTTAGCATGTTCCTTGCTGCATGTTCAGGCGGCACTAAAAACGAAGGAACAAAAAAGCCGACAGACAAAGGCGGAGAGAAACCAGCTGCTGAACAACTTTCTGATAAGCAAGAAATTACGGTTTTAGAAACTGCTGAAATTCCAACGATGGATAGTGTTATGAACCAGGACGTTCTTGGTGGAACAATGTTAAATGCTACCAACGAGGGATTATATCGTTTAGACCCTGATCAAAAGGTAATTCCTGGTGTTGCGGCCGAAATGCCGAAATACAATGCTGATAAAACCGTTATAACGATTAAATTGAAAAAAGAAGCAAAATGGTCTAACGGTGACCCAGTTACTGCACATGACTTCGTATACTCATGGCAAAAGGCGGTTAACCCAGACACCGCATCTCCATACGGTCCATACTTCATGGAGGATAAAATTAAAAATGCTTCTGAGATTGTTGCAAAAAAAGCAAAACCAGAAGATCTTGGGATCAAAGCATTAGATGACAATACATTGGAAATTAGCTTAGTTAGACCAATTCCATATATTGAATCATATCTAACTTTCTCATTATTCTATCCACAAAACAAAAAGTTTGTTGAAAAAGAAGGCAAAAAATATGCATCAGGTGCCGATAGCTTACTTTCCAACGGACCATTCAAATTTACTAAGTGGGATGGCCCAACCGCTACTGACTGGGTATTAGAAAAGAACGATGGTTATTGGGATGCTAAAAACGTAACATTAAAGAAAATAAACTTTAACGTTTCTAAAGATGGTCAAGCTTCCGCGAACGCATTCACAGCAGGCGAAGCAGATATTACACCAAGACTTGCACAAGCTGCAATTCTTTCCCAATTTGATGGAGCACCAGAATTGATGCGTTACTTAGAGCCATCTATTTGGTGGTTAAAAATGAATGAAAAGAATCCAGCATTGAAAAATGTTAATATCCGTAAAGCAATTGCATTAGCAATTGATAAGAAGGCATTAGTTGATGATGTTTTAGCTAACGGTTCAATTGAAGCTAATTTCTTAATTCCAAAAGGCTTTTCTTTCTTAGACGGTAAGGATTTCCGTGCTAATGGCGGCAATTTCTTGAAAACAAATAAAGACGAAGCTAAAAAGCTGTGGGAAAAAGGACTTAAAGAAACCGGTCTTAAGGAAGTAACACTTAAATATATTGGTCAAGATACCGAAACTGCAAAAACGACTGATGCTTTCATTAAAGACCAGTTAGAAAAAACTCTTCCTGGAATGAAGATTAATATTGAGAGTGTTCCTTTTAAAATCAAAATCGACCGTGATAATAAGGAACAATATGATCTCTTAATGGGCGGCTGGGGACCTGACTATGCAGATCCAATGACTTATATGGACCTTTGGTTAACAGGTGGACAAAATAACCATATGAATTACAGCAATCCTAAATATGATGAGATGATTAAAAAATCTATTGATGAGCTAGCTGCTAAGCCACAAGAACGTTGGAAAAATCTTCAAGATGCTGAAAAACTCTTGTTAGAAGATGATGCTGCATTTGCACCACTTTACCAACGAGCTGTTAACATATTAGTTAATACAAAAGTTAAAGGTTTAGCAACCCATGCATTTGGTCCTGACTTTAGCTATCAGTGGATTAAAGTATTAAAATAGGTCACGTTTACTAATCAAATATAAAGAGAGTATATTAAAGAATATACTCTCTTTTTACCTGTATGCTAATTGTCGAAATATGACGAATTTTCACTAATTAGGAGGTGTGGGCATGGCGAAATATTTATTGCAGCGAGTTCTTTATATGATTATTACACTGTTTATTGTTATAAGCGTTACCTTTTTCCTCATGAAGCTAATTCCTGGAAGTCCATTTAATAATTTTGAAAAACTCAATCCTACTCAGCAGAATATTCTATTGGAAAAATACGGATTAAAAGACCCTTTGCCTGTTCAATACGGAAAATATTTAAAGGCAATGGTGAAAGGGGATCTAGGAGTCTCCTTCCAATTTGACAATACTCCTGTAACAGAGCTGCTTTCAAAACGTATTGGGCCATCAGCAACATTGGGTTTTCAAGCAATGGTTGTTGGTACAATACTAGGCATCTTTTTAGGTGTCATCGCTGCGCTTAAACAAAATAGTTGGGTTGATTATGGTTCAACTTTTATTGCAGTAGTTGGAAAATCAATACCATCATTCATTTTTGCAGGATTGCTTCAATACTATGTCGCGGTTAAGTTAGGATGGCTTCCAGTTATGTTCTGGAAAGGACCAGAATTTACGATCCTCCCTACGATTGCGTTAGCGATGTTCCCGATATCGATTGCAGCTCGATTTATGCGTACAGAAATGATTGAAGTGTTAGGATCCGATTATATTACTTTGGCAAAAGCAAAGGGCGCCAGTTACTGGCAAATAAGTGTAAAGCATGCACTTCGTAACGCACTTATTCCTGTTGTTACCGTCTTGGGACCTTTAGCTGTTAGTTTAATGACAGGGTCGCTGGTTATTGAACGTATCTTTTCAATTCCTGGAATAGGTGAGCAGTTTGTTAAGTCAATTGGCATGAATGATTACCCTGTGATTATGGGGGTTAACATTTTATTTGCCGTTTTATTCGTAGTAATTATATTAGTTGTTGATATTCTCTACGGAGTCATCGACCCACGTATTCGTATTTCGGAGGGGAAAACTAAATGATCAACAAAGAAAAAATCATTTCAAAAGATATGTTTGCACCCGTCCATATTGACCCATCAAAAAGTGAAAGAATTGCTAAACCAAGCCTGAGTGCATGGCAAGATGCTTGGTTAAGGGTTCGTAAAAATAAGGCTGCTGTTATTAGTATGGTGATTCTCGCTATATTAATTATAATGGCGTTTGTTGGTCCACTGATTACACCGTATGATTACTCTGATCAGAATACCAAACACAATAACTTACCACCAAGGATTCAAGGATTAGAAAACATACATTGGCTCCCTTTTGACGGTACTTTAACAAAAAGAGATGGGTCTGAATATAACGCTTATGAGGTCAGAAAAGTTGATAATTATTATTGGTTTGGAACGGATTCTCTAGGTCGTGATCTATTTGCACGGCTTTGGAAAGGAACTCAGGTTTCATTATTCATTGCTTTTATGGCTGCCTTAGTTGATATGCTTATTGGAGTATCTTATGGTGCCATCTCCGGTTATTTAGGCGGCAAGTTAGATAGTTTAATGCAACGCATAATAGAAATAATTGTTGGGATTCCCAACTTGATTGTTGTGGTATTAATGATATTAGTGTTAAAACCTGGGATTATTCCAATTATCATAGCATTAACTATAACAGGCTGGACGAGTATGGCTCGTGTTGTCCGTGGGCAAGTATTGAAATATAAAGGTCAGGAATTTGTCATGGCTGCGAAAACATTAGGGGCATCGGATGGATCGATTATTTTTAAGCATATGATTCCTAACATGTTTGGTGTTATTATCATAAATACGATGTTTTCAATTCCAAGTGCGATATTCTTCGAAGCATTCCTGAGTTTTATCGGATTAGGTTTACAAGAGCCGGCGTCTTCTCTAGGAACATTAGTTAATGACGGATTTAAGGGAATGATTGCTTTTCCATATCAAATGATTATTCCTTCCTTCATGATAGCTTTAATAATGGTATGTTTTAACATGGTAGCCGATGGATTGCGAGATGCGCTCGATCCAAAAATGCGTGATTAGAAGGCAGGTGAATGAAAGTGGAGAAAATTTTACAAGTAAAAGATTTGAATATCTCTTTCCATACGTTTTCCGGGGAAGTGAAAGCCATCCGAGGGGTGAGCTTTGATCTATTTAAAGGGGAAACGTTAGCTATTGTTGGTGAATCGGGTTCTGGGAAATCAGTAACAACTAAATCAATCATGCGTTTACTTCCAGAGCATAATTCAGAAATTAAAGGCGGGGAAATTCTTTTTAATGGTAAAGATTTAACTAAACTAAAGGACAAAGAAATGCAAAAAATCAGGGGTCATGATATTTCGATGATCTTTCAAGATCCAATGACATCTCTTAATCCAACAATGAAAATCGGTAACCAGATTATGGAACCGTTAATTAAACATCAAAACATGAGCAGACACGCTGCGAAGGAAAGAACACTTGACTTATTAAAGCTCGTGGGGATTCCAAAACCGGAAATTCGGATCAACCAATATCCACACCAGTTTTCTGGAGGAATGAGACAAAGGGTTGTCATTGCGATTGCGTTAGCATGTAATCCACAAATTCTTATTGCAGATGAACCGACTACAGCATTAGACGTGACCATTCAAGCGCAAATTCTTGAATTAATGAAGGATTTACAAAAGAAAATTGATACGTCTATTATTTTCATTACCCATGACCTTGGTGTGGTTGCTAATGTAGCTGACCGTGTCGCTGTTATGTATGGCGGGAAGATCGTTGAAATTGGGACAGCAGATGAAATCTTCTATAATCCACAGCATCCTTATACATGGGGCCTAATCAGCTCAATGCCGGATATGGACACTGATGATGAAGAGTTATTCTCAATTCCCGGAACACCTCCTGATTTGTTAGATCCGCCAAAAGGTGATGCATTTGCACCACGGAACCCGTTTGTTATGAAAATAGACTTAGAACTAGAACCGCCATTTTTTAAAGTTTCTGATACTCACTATGCGGCAACATGGCTGCTGCATCCTGATGCACCAAAGGTTGAACCGCCTGATGCTGTTAAGAGACGTCAAAATCAATTTAATGGGCAAACAGGTGTAAGTGTCGGAACTGCTTCGTTAGAAAAGGGTAGTCAAAGTCAATTCCCTGGAATAAAGGAGGGAAAATAAAATGGCTGAAAGAAAAAAATTACTAGAAATAAAAAACCTAAAGCAATATTTTAATGAAGGAAAATCGAATGAAGTAAAAGCCGTTGATACTGTTTCCTTTGATATTTATAAAGGTGAAGTAATGGGGCTTGTCGGTGAATCTGGCTGTGGTAAATCCACAACAGGCCGGACGATTATCCGTTTGTATGACGCCACTGGCGGTGAAGTCATTTATGATGGTGTCAATGTCCATGGTAAAAAATCGAAACAGCAATTAAAAGAGTTTAACCGGAAAATGCAAATGATTTTTCAAGACCCATATGCATCATTAAATCCAAGATTGAAAATTGCCGATGTTATTGCCGAGGGAATTGATATTCATGGATTGGCAAAATCAAAGCAAGAACGGATGGAGCAGGTTTATGAACTTTTAGAAACCGTTGGCTTGAATCGAGAACACGCAAACCGCTACCCGCATGAATTTAGTGGTGGTCAGCGGCAACGGATTGGCATTGCCCGTGCACTTGCAGTCCAACCAGAATTTATCATCGCCGATGAGCCGATTTCTGCCTTGGATGTTTCCATTCAAGCTCAGGTTGTTAATTTAATGAAAAAGCTGCAAAAAGAAAAAGATTTAACATACCTTTTTATTGCGCATGACCTATCAATGGTAAAATATATTAGTGATCGAATTGGTGTTATGTATTTTGGTAAAATGGTTGAACTTGCTCCTGCTGATGAGCTTTATCGAAATCCGCTTCATCCCTATACTCAATCACTTTTATCAGCAATTCCAGCTCCAGATCCGATCAGTGAACGGTCACGGAGACGGAAATCATATGATCCAGCTAGTCATAATTACGGGGCTAATGAATCTATTGAATTTAGAGAAGTAACTCCTGGCCATTTCGTTCTTTGTTCTGAGAAAGAATTTAATCAATACAAGGCACAATCAGGCCATTAAAAAAAACGATCTCGATTGAGATCGTTTTTCTTAATAAATTGTCCATTTAGTTCTTTTTTCCGCCAACCGTTTTCCATCCAGTTTGGTATTTGGCACTCTCATCAACAAATTCACTCCGACGCTTGCCACCGAATACTTTTTCTCCAAAACTGTTTGTAATAACTCCCATCAATGCCGTAATCCCTACGATTAACAAGGCAACGATTGTTAAATCAGTTATGTAACCTCCCATGGTAGAACCTCCCTTTTTAAACGTATTATACTTTTTATCAGACAATACTAATACCACTACCTCATATTTTAAAAGAACTTACTCCTTATTGAAAGAGGAAAATAAATAAACCACTTGAAAGTTTTTATAGAATAATGAATGCGTTTTCAATTCGGGATGTTAATTGAGAATGTAATTTAAGAAAGTATTAAGGTTGGTGTGATAAATTGATACCTGGGTGGGAGGAATAGCCTTTTCTCTTGATGACCCTCAAAAAATGTAGCTATGGAACCGAACGTTATAGGGAAGAAATTGATGTAGATTGAAAAAAATATCGATAAATTAGTAAGTATTTATGAAACTTTTAGGTGAATCATTCGTCTAATATAATGTACCCTTTAATTTAGGGCTGTTTAAGGCTATTCAATTATTTTTGAAAAAGGGATACCTTTTTTAGGAACCGTGGTGTATAATTAATGATATAAATTACTTGTTTATAATAATTTTAATTTTGAAGTTTGCTAGAAAATTAAAACTTGATTATATCAATATTTTGGTTTTATAAAAATGAACTGTAAATTATAGAGGAGTGTGAAAAACAGATGGTAACACTATACACTTCACCAAGTTGTACATCATGTAGGAAAGCTAAATCCTGGTTGGAAGAGCATGAAATCCCATACACGGAAAGAAATATTTTCTCTGAACCATTATCAATGGAAGAAATTAAAGAAATTCTTCGAATGACGGAAGATGGGACAGATGAGATTATTTCCACTAGATCAAAAACATTTCAAAAATTAGATGTTAACTTAGATTCTATGCCGCTTCAGGATTTATTTGGATTGATTAAGGAAAATCCTGGACTGCTGCGCCGCCCAATAATTATTGATGAAAAACGTTTACAGGTTGGTTATAATGAAGATGAAATTAGAAGATTCTTACCAAGAAGAGTGAGAACATTCCAATTGCGAGAAGCACAACGAATGGTTAATTAAATAATAAGGCCTTCTTAAACGAAGGTCTTTTTTTGTATACTGAGACTGGAAAGTTTGTAGTTTCTAAATCATTTTGCTACAATTAATGAAATATATATAGGCATAATGATGGTTTTTATGATTTTCAGTTTTTTTATTTCCCTTATTAGTACTTTTGTCATAAAATGAAAGTACAAGAGTATTTACTTTTATCCAGAAAAGCTTTTAGCCTTTTTTGATGTAAATGGTAAAGCATGATCTGCTTGGGGGTATTTAGTCCCTTCAATAAGGAAATCGGAAGGGAGAGGTTATGATGGAGATTGAACGTATTAATGAGAATACAGTGAAATTTTATATTTCTTATGGAGATATAGAAGAAAGAGGCTTTGATCGCGAGGAAATTTGGTACAATCGCGAACGTAGTGAAGAATTATTTTGGGAAATGATGGATGAAGTCCATGGCGATGAAGAATTTATCGTCGAAGGTCCCCTTTGGATTCAAGTTCAAGCTCTTGATAAAGGTTTAGAGGTTCTTGTGACCAAAGCGCAGCTTTCAAAGGATGGGCAAAAGTTTGAACTCCCAATTCCTAATGATAAAATAAATGACATTCCTGTAGATGATAAAATTGAAGAGCTTTTGGATCAGCATTTCAATCCTCATCAACCTGATGAGGAAGATATCTCACTTGAGGAAGAGACATTAGAGTTTCTCCTTGCCTTTAAAGATTTTGAAGATGTGATTATGCTTGCCAATCGTCCAGGATTAGATGATTTAGTTACTATGCTATATCATTATGAAGGGAAATATTATCTTTATGTTGAATTTCCTGAGGAATTATTTGAGGAAGATGAAATAGATGATTTCTTAAGTGTTTTACTTGAATATGGTCATGAAACACAGCTGACGATCCATCGAATTCAAGAGTACGGAAAAGAAATTATATCCAATAATGTTTTTGCAGAATTAAGAAAGTACTTTAGTTGACAACAAGTACCGATTTCATATTTGAAATCGGTATTTTTAACATTAGTGTATATTGAAAATTTTGGCAGGTGAGTACTTTGAAAAACACAGTAAGAGTCGTCATATTTTTATCCGTATTATCCATCCTCTTATTTTTATTTAAGGGTCGATTGGAAGGTGGAATCGTTGGAATCTTAAGCGTTTTAATTTCGCTGTCAGTCATTTTTATCGGGTTTGTCATTTTCCTCGAGAACCGTCATCCGACACAAACAATTACATGGTTAGTCGTTTTAGGAAGCTTTCCCTATGTCGGCTTTATTTTTTATCTCCTCTTTGGACGAAACTATCGAAAAGAGAAGATGTATAGAAAGAAGTATTTCCTAGACAAACAAGCATTTCTTACGGTTGAAGGAGAAGATGACCCAAGGAATGAGGAAAAACTAAGTTTAATGGGGGAACATCTAGGGAAATTGTTTAACCTGGCACAAAAACTTGGAAACAGTCCAATCTCCTTTGATACTTCGACAAAAGTATTAACAAATGGAGAAGAAACTTTTCGACATATTATTGAACAATTGAAGCGAGCGAGACATCATATTCACCTGGAATATTATATTGTTCGTCATGATCTTATTGGTCAGGAAATCAAAGATATTCTCATTGACAAAGCAAACCAAGGGGTTAAAATTCGTTTTCTATTTGATGCAGTGGGTTCATGGCAGCTTTCAAAGGCATATATTAATGAATTGAAAAATGCCGGTATTGAAACGATATCCTTCGGACCCGTAAAATTGCCTTTTTTAAATAATAAATTTAATTTCCGCAATCATCGTAAAATTATTGTGATTGATGGCACGATTGGGTTTGTGGGTGGATTGAATATTGGTGATGAATACTTAGGGAGAGATAAGCATATTGGCTTCTGGCGGGATACGCATTTAATGCTTAAAGGTGAAGCTGTACGTACTCTCCAACTTATTTTTTTGCAAGATTGGTATTACATGACAAATCATAGTTTTTTAACGGCGGAATACTTATCCCCACAAATTGATCATAAAAGTCATGGGGGAGTTCAACTGATTGCCGGCGGACCTGATAATGAATGGAGCGTAATTAAAAATATCTTTTTTTCGATGATTGCTTCGGCGGAACGATCAGTTTGGATTGCATCCCCATATTTTATTCCAGATGAAGATATTTTTTCGGCGCTAAAGGTGGCAGCACTGAGTGGGATCGATGTAAGGTTGCTTGTACCAAATCGGCCAGATAAAAGAATTGTCTTTCATGCGTCAAGATCTTATTTCCCGGAACTTTTGGAGGCTGGGGTTAAAGTGTACGAATATGAACGAGGTTTCATGCACAGTAAGATTATCATCGTTGATGATGAGCTTGCCTCGATTGGAACGTCTAATATGGATATGAGGAGCTTTCATTTGAATTTTGAAGTAAATGCCTTCTTGTTCCGAACGAAAAGCACCGATAAGCTTGTCGCAGAATATTTAAATGACGTAGAGCATGCTACACAGCTTGAATTACAAACATTCCAAAAGCGGCATTTTGGACTAAGATTACTGGAATCGACTTCGCGGTTACTTTCGCCGCTTCTTTAAGAAAAACTTGTCAAAATGGGCAAGTTTTCTTTTTTAATTTAAAGGAATAATAGCAAAATTTGGCGAATAATTAAACGAGAAAGGAGATGTTGAATTGCTAACTGCGCATACAAGATCTGGTAAAAAAATCAACCTAGGTTATAATTACAAAAAGGAAACTCTTTTATATTTTCGCAGTAAAGAAGAATTTTTTTGTCCGATATGCGGTGAAAGTGTTTCTCTTAAATTAGGGGATCAACGAATTTTTCATTTTGCACATAAACAAAGCAGTAGCTGCCGTGAGTTTTATGAAAATGAAACGATCACCCATATGGAAGGGAAACGGCAGTTATATCAGTGGCTCATTCGGCAAAGAATACCTTCTATGCTGGAATTCTATGATAAGGAGATTGGGCAGCGCCCCGATATTTTGTTTAAGTTTAAGGAACAGAAATATGCCTTGGAGTATCAGTGTTCATCGCTTCCGGAAAGCGTTTTTATCAAGAGGACGAAAACGTATCTCCAAAATGAATACCATCCATTATGGATACTCTCAAGCAATCATATTCACCAAAAAAAGCGAGATATTATCTCATTGTCCAATTTTCATTATTTATTTTTACGAGCTACTTCGTCTGGAAATCTTTATATTCCATCATATTGCCCCGAAAAACATCTTTTTCAATTAGTTGGATCAATAACTTCCTACTCAATTAAAAATGCGTTCGCACAAACATCCCAATATCCACTTAATGATTTGAAAATAGAAGGCTTACTAGAACCAATAAGTGAGCATCACCTTAATCTATCCAGCTGGATGAGCGAGATAGAAAATTTCAAATTAAATTTGACACTTTATCCTGAAAAAATACAAAATCCATTTCTTAATGAGGTTTATAAAAAAAACCTAAATTTGTTCTTGTTGCCACCAGAAATTGGCCTTCCTGTTCCTCATTCGTTAACCATTCAAACTGCTCCAATTATTTGGCAAACCTATTTATTCCTTGATGTTCTTGCAGGGAAGTACCCCAATGATTTGATTACTTTACAAGAAATTAAGGCTCATTTTAACAAAAGAATAAGGAGGAAGGATATTATCATTCGGAATTTGCCACAGTTAGTGCAGGTCACCCCCTTACTAGCCGAAATGGAATATTTACAACATTTAGTGCTGTTCGGTATTTTAATCAGAAAAGGAGACACTGATTTCCAAGTCCAACGAAAAATTACGATACCAAGGTCCAACCGGGAGAGAGAGGAGGCAAAGACTCTCTTTTATCGCAGATTAACGGGCAGTAAGACCCCCACTTCAAGACTAAGAGGAAACGATGAGGAAAAGTGGGGGACAAACTGCCCGTAAAGGCCCGATTGGTTCAACTAACACTCAGTGGGGATGAAGAAAAACCCCCACTGAGTGAAGTTTCACTTTATCAAAAAAACACACGTATTCTTACAGAAATATAAATAAAAACTGGGCATAATATAGGGGATAGTTTGTTACACATTTTAAAGGAAATTAGAATAATTAGGAGAATATATTTATGTGTGGATTCTTTTCACAATCCGAATTTGAATGGAGGATGGATGATGGCAAATGAAACTGCAGTAAAGTCACTACCTGCAAGAAATGAGATTCCTGTGGATGACACATGGAAATTAGAAGATATTTTTGCAGATGACAAGGAATGGGAAAAAGAATTCCAAGAGGTAAAAAAGCTAATCCCGGGAATTAAGGAGTTTGAAGGGAAATTAGAAGAAAGTGCGGAGACGCTTTATAAAGCTCTTCAGTTCCAAGATGAGCTATTAGAACGAATTGGAAAGCTTTATACATATTCGCATATGCGCTATGACCAAGATACAACTAATTCCTTTTATCAAGGCTTAGATGACCGAATGAAGAATCTGTATTCACAAGCAGGAAGTCAGTTGGCCTTTATCGTTCCGGAAATTCTCTCAATCGATGAAAGCAAAGTGACGAGCTTTCTAAATGAAAAGCCAGAATTAAAGCTATATGAGCACGCCATTGCTGAAATTAATTTGCAAAGACCGCATGTGTTAAGTGCTGAGCAGGAAGCATTACTAGCAGAGGCAAGCGAAGTAATGGATGCTTCCAGTAATACATTTGGGATGTTAAACAATGCTGATTTGGAATTCCCATCGATAAAAGATGAGAACGGGCAAGAAGTTGAAATTACCCATGGCCGTTATATTCGCTTCTTGGAAAGTGAAGACCAGCGTGTAAGGCGGGATGCCTTTAAAGCGGTATATAAAACGTATGGTAATTTTAAAAATACGTTCTCAAGCACATTAAGTGGCAATGTGAAAAAGGACAATTTTAATGCAAGAGTAAGAAAATATGATACAGCAAGGCATGCAGCCCTTTCTGCCAATAATATTCCCGAGAGTGTGTATGATAACCTTGTAAATACGGTTACGGAAAATCTTCCTTTATTACATCGCTATGTGAAGCTTCGGAAAAAAGTGCTGGGCCTTGATGAACTTCATATGTATGATTTGTATACACCGCTTGTAAAAGATGTAAAGATGGAAATAAAATACGAAGAGGCGAAGGATTTAGTCATCAAAGGGTTAGCCCCGTTAGGTGAGGAGTATTCGAAGATTTTAAAAGATGGTTTTGAAAACCGCTGGGTCGATGTTCATGAAAATAAAGGAAAGCGGAGCGGTGCATATTCTTCCGGTGCATACGGTACGCATCCATATATCCTGATGAACTGGCAGGCAAATGTGAATGATTTATTCACATTAGCCCATGAATTTGGTCATTCCGTGCATAGCTACTATACGCGGAAATCACAGCCTTATCCGTATGGAAACTATTCGATTTTCGTTGCTGAAGTGGCTTCTACCTGTAATGAAGCATTACTAAATGATCATCTATTAAAAACAATTGATGACGAACAAAAGCGGATTTACTTGTTGACTCATTATTTAGAAGGTTTTCGAGGCACAGTATTCCGTCAAACTATGTTTGCTGAGTTTGAACACTTAATCCACCAAAAAGCACAAAATAACGAAGCATTAACGGCAGATGCGTTAACAGAAAGCTACTATGCTTTAAATAAAAAGTATTTTGGTGAAGAAGATATTGTGATTGATGAGGAAATCGGTTTAGAATGGGCAAGGATTCCTCATTTCTATTACAATTATTATGTATACCAATACGCGACGGGCTTCAGTGCAGCCACTGCGCTAAGTAAACAGATTTTAGAAGAAGGCGAGCCAGCGGTTAAGCGTTATATTGATTTCCTCAGCGCCGGAAGCTCAGATTATCCAATTGAAGTGCTAAAGAAAGCAGGCGTTGACATGACAAGTGCCGATCCAATTAAGGATGCTTGTAAGGTATTCGAAGAGAAACTAAACGAATTAGAACAATTGTTATCATAAGCACAAATAACATTAGTGCCTTGACCCCTAGGCGCTGATATAGGACAGTAGGAAAAAGGGACGGCGCCAACTAGGCAGCTGTCCCTTTTAAAATCCTTTAAATCGGTTTCGGTTATTAAGATAAAAGAGGAAGATTAAAATGGAAATAAACAAAGTTGGGGCACTGATTAATAGTGGGAAAACCTTCAATAAGGCAAGTAAATGAAGAAAAAAGGCAAATAGAATAAAGAGAATCATAATGATAAAAGGAGTTTTGCCCACAGTAAATTCCACCTTTTTAAGAATGATTACTACTATGTCTATTGTCCATTTCGTGAATTTATGATTTTATGACAATAATGTGAAATAAAGCACAAACTTATTGTCATCATCTTCGAACACATGCTATATTATATTCATGAAGTTGATCACTACAAACATATACCCCTTTGTTTGACCGTGAAAAATTTCTCCCATCCCCTTTGTTCGTATTAATAGAAAAATGCCTTGCAGCCATAATAACTGCAAGGCATTTTCATTTTTACGATAACATTCATAAAGAAAGACAAATGCCGAATCGCATTGCGTCAGCATTTGTCTAGTCATCAATATATCGCCAAAATGTTCCGTATTTCGCCGGTATCTGTTCAACCACCTGTTTTAAAAGCAGTTTTTTCATTTCCAGTTCAATTTGAGAAATCGACATATTATAAACAACGGCAATTTCCTTGGATGCAACAAATTTGAAAAACTTCATAAACGTCTCTAATGAAGGCGGGGGAGATACCACCGGTTTTTCAGAAAGCATTTCCTCTAAAATTTGGACATATACCTCATATGGATAGGAACCAGTAATTTTGACACCCTCATCCTCTGAATTTTCATTAAAAAATACGAGCGTAGGAATTTCATTAACATCCATTTCTGCGGTGATTTTTAAATCGCACTGAAATGCTTTGGCAGCACTTTCAGAATGGATATCAATCATGAATTCTTCTACATCCAATCCTGAACTGCTAGCACAATCCTTTAACACTTCCAGATTAGAAATATTCTGTTTTTCTAAAAACAACACCTCTTGAATTCTACGAAGAAAGCGGAGTCCAGCTCGTCTTCCTTGCAATTCAGCGGCTTTGAGTGCAATCGATGCGGTATATGGAGTATCTACAGGATTCTCCAACCAAAGGTTGCCATCGCAGGACATTCCCGATCTACTTGCAGTTTTCTCCCAAATTTGAGCGATATTTTCATATTTCTTTTTTTTACTCAAATTTAAATTAGCCAACCGTCCACTTAATACATGTTTAAGAGCAAAGTACCGACCGTATTCAATTTGCAGTTTTTTAAGTATCGGTTCAAGCGCCCAACATTCAGGGCATAAAGGATCAATAAACAGATAAATTTCAATGGACTTTTTATCATTGCCACTACAGCGTTGCTTCGACCCTGATAGGTTAGAATTATTCACGATTTTCACCTTGCAATTCATCGCCATCAGGCGTATTGATCATGTGTTGCGCTGTAAGGTAAAGCCTTGAGAAAAATTCTTCTCTTAACGGCCCCTGCAGTTCGATCTTATCCATTGCTTGTTTCATGCATGATAACCATGCCTTTGCCCGGGTTGGCGTTACCGGAAAAGGTAAATGGCGTGCTCGCATCATTGGATGACCATGCTCTTCTGTATAAATGGACGGACCGCCTAAATATTGAGTTAAGAATTGCTTTTGTTTCCGAGCAATTTCTGTGAATTGATTCGGGAATATGGGAGCGAGATCAGGATGTTGTCCAACAAGGCCATAAAAGGTATCGACAAGCTGGTGTAATCTATCTTCACCAATGGCCTCAAATGGTGTAAGTTTTTTCTCAATCATGTTGACAACTCCTCTTCATGTCTTTCGTATCTCTAATTTTAACAATGCCTATTTCATATCACAAATTAATTGCTTTGAAAAAATGAATTACCACCTATTTAGACATTATTAATGTACACAATGGTGCCTATTCTTATAATATAAGAATTTATAACATTGAACTTCGAGAAATGTCCAGCTCCAGGCGCCATCGGCTAGTGTACTTCGCTCTTCTCCTACGATAAGTCAAAGCGCTCCAGTCCATACGCCGATAAACGGGCGCCTTGTGCTTTTCTTTGTATGATCATGAGGAAATTGTCGGCTGGAAATAAATCCTTTCTGCTGGAAGTTGTCATTCATCCTTTATGGTCTCGCAGTTTAAATTTTTGATTATAAAAGCGACGAATTTTGTTTTCAGTATGTCGAAAAGGAATTGTAAATTGGGCTAGAAGTGCCAGGAACGACTGAAGCCCTTCCTGATAGTTTTCAACTTCATATTCTACTTCATAATCATCAGTATTAAGATAAGAGCTGTAATCGAGTACGAGCAATCCTTGCTTGTAGGCTAATTCCACCCTTTTCGTTAGCAAAGAACCGAAATACTCGATGCTGGAAAAAGGAATATCCTTTTTTTCTAATATGTTTTGGATGATGCCGGCAGGTAGTTTACCTGTATGAATTGCTAGACCAGCCTCTTCCTTACTTAGGACTTGATTCGTTTCGAGCAGCCCTACTGCTGCGGGCTGTTTTAAGGTCATCTCGTAAAACCCTCCTCTTTCACGGATGCGTAAGGCCGAATCATGCTGTTTTAAACTGAAATCCGAGGTGTCGAAATAGTGGTTTTCTTGACTGAAAATTTGCTGTTCATCTATTTTAAATTCCATTAAAAATCTTTCATATTCCTCCTTCGTGAGCATGTTTTTAAATTCAATTTCGATATGTTGTGACATAACTTACCGTCCTTCCAGTGGAGAAATCATTTTATCGCAGATTAACGGGCAGTAAGACCCCCACTTCAAGACTAAGAGGAAATGATGAGGATAAGTGGGGGACAAACTGCCCGTAAAGGCCCGATTGGTTCAACTAACACTCAGTGGGGGATGAAGAAAAACCCCCACTGAGTGAAGTTTCACTTTATTATCATTATCCCATGTTTAACTTAAACTGCAATCCTTGGGTGAAATGGATGAAATATGCTAAAATAAGGGGGTGAAAGATGGAGGTAAAAAGATGAAGAAAAGATTAACCATTCAAAAGGCAAGTACAACAGAAAACAAGCTATTTTTAGAAACCATGGAACCCATTATTGGGTTGGTTCCTGCCGAGCAGATGCTTGTTGATTCTGCACAATTCTCCTTTATTTACTTAATGGAGAATCAAGAAGATTATACATATATCGTTTTACCTGAACAAATCTGGCCATTCCTAAAGTCCGCACTGGAACAAAACATACCTGTTTTATTGACATATAGAGAAGAGTCGATAGAACTAATAAATTTTCATGAGGAATTAGAATATCTAATTACCAATATTAAAGGTAATAGTAATTATGGTAATGAAATGGTTACAAAAGTTGAGGAGAATTTCTAGATAATTAGTTTTTTTAGAGGTGGAATCATGAAGCATTGGGATTTATTTTTAGCACCATATAAACAGGCAGTAGCGGAACTGAAAATAAAGTTAAAAGGAATGAGAGGACAATTCGATCTTGATTCTACTCATTCACCGATTGAATTTGTCACAGGTAGAGTTAAGCCGATTTTAAGTATTCTTGATAAGGCCAATCAAAAAGGAATTCCACTTGAGAATTTGGAAGAGGAAATGCAGGATATTGCGGGAATGCGTATCATGTGCCAATTTGTCGATGATATTCATGCGGTTGTCGCTTTATTAAGAAATCGCAATGACTTTGAAATCGTCGAGGAAAGAGATTATATTTCTCATAAAAAGACAAGTGGATATCGTTCATACCATGTGGTGATTCGCTACCCAGTTCAAACCATTCACGGGGAAAAGAAGATTCTTGCTGAAATTCAAATCAGGACGCTTGCGATGAATTTTTGGGCAACCATTGAACATACGTTAAACTATAAATATAAGGGGATTTTTCCTAGCGATATTAAAATGAGGCTGCAACGAGCAGCCGAAGCCGCCTTTCGACTTGATGAGGAGATGTCGTTAATTCGCGGCGAAATCCAGGAAGCCCAGGCTTTTTTTACAAGAAATAAAGAATTGAAGCAACAAGGAAAAAACTAGTTCCTAACCGCCTTTTGGAAAAGGGGCGGGTCGCCGCAAAAATCAATCCTTATAGCTAATCTTGTAGAAAATATACGTTTTTCGTATGATTTAGACGAAGGGTGGCTTTGCTCACACTGCCTTAATTATGTTGGGTTGAGGATTTAAATGGATTGTAGTTCCTTAGTCGATGGTGTCGTGGATCGCCATTTATGTTTTGAAAGCAAATTAGTACAAGGAGCATGAAATTATGAAATTTGCGATTACATCAAAAGGAGATCAAAAATCAAACATATTAATGCACAAAATGCGGACGTATTTACTTGATTTTGATCTTAAGTACGATGAAGATCAGCCTGATATCGTTGTTTCCATTGGCGGCGATGGGACTCTTCTTTACGCATTTCACCGCTATAGCAGTCGTTTGGATAAAACCGCTTTTGTCGGCATTCATACGGGGCATCTCGGTTTCTATGCGGATTGGACGCCTGATGAAATTGAAAAGCTTGTTATCGCCATTGCGAAAACTCCGTTTCAAGTCGTGGAATATCCGCTGCTTGAGGTCATCATCCGTTACTCGCATGCAGGGAAGGAATCAAGATACTTAGCCTTAAATGAATCAACGGTGAAAAGTGTCGAAGGAACGCTTGTCATGGATGTGGAAATCCGCGGTCAGCATTTCGAACGTTTTCGTGGTGATGGGCTGTGCGTTTCGACCCCTTCAGGCAGTACTGCTTATAATAAAGCACTTGGTGGGGCGATTATTCATCCATCGATTTCTGCTATTCAAGTGGCGGAAATGGCCTCAATCAATAACAAAGTTTTTCGAACAGTGGGCTCGCCGCTCATTCTTCCTTCACACCACACGTGTATGTTAAAACCTGTGAATCGAACAGATTTTCAGGTTACAGTCGATCACCTGACACTGCTTCATAAGGATGTAAAATCAATTCAATTCAGGGTGCCAGAAGAAAAAATTCGTTTTGCCCGCTTCCGGCCATTTCCTTTCTGGAAAAGGGTTCACGATTCATTTATTTCAGATTGAGCGGGGAGGTGAATTCCCAAAAGATGTCTTCTCAATTTCAACTGAAGTGGGTAATTGATGATAGCAATGCCGAAGTTCTTCTTAGGGAATTTTTAAAAAAGAATGAGATTTCGCGCACGGCGTTAACAGATATAAAATTTAAGGGTGGTCTTCTTCTAGTTAATGATGAGGAAGTAAATGTCCGTTACAGGCTGCAGAATAGGGATGTGGTAACGGTTATCTTTCCGCCTGAAAATCCGAGTGAAGGAGTAAAGGGCGAAGATATTCCGTTAACGATTCTGTATGAAGACGAATTTATCCTCGTGGTCAACAAGCCTGCAGGCATGAATACGATTCCTTCACGCGAACACCCTGTAGGAAGCTTAGCAAATGCACTTGTTGGCTATTATCAACGTATTGGTCTTCAGGCAACGTCGCATATTGTAACTCGTCTCGACAGGGATACATCTGGGATCGTTTTAATTGCCAAGCATCGTCATGTGCATCATCTATTTAGTATGATGCAACAGTCAGGTCAAGTTAAGAGGACATATGAAGCCTTTGCCGGAGGTTCGATTGTGGCTGATAATGGGACTATTGAGGAACCGATTGGCCGCAAAGTAGACAGCATCATTGAAAGAGAAGTTCGCAGTGACGGTCAATACGCTTGTACTCATTATCGGGTGATCGAGAGACATTCGGGATTTACTTATATTGAACTGGTGCTGGAAACGGGGCGAACCCATCAAATTAGGGTTCATATGTCCTTCATGGGGCATCCATTGCTCGGAGATGATTTGTATGGGGGAGTTACCACCTTAATTAGAAGACAAGCCCTTCATTGTAAAAAAATTGAATTTATCCACCCGTTGCAGAGGGAGATAATGATTTTTACAGCACCGCTCCCGCCGGAAATGAGAAAGATAGTAGAGGCCGACCCGCATTAATAGGGAAGCCTCTTTTTTTTTTGCAAATTTTCAATTGTTGAAACCGTTATAAAAAACTTGCAGAAAAGGATTTAGTATTTGTATTGCTCCCGAAAATTTTCATAAAGGTGATATTTATTGTCTTGTTATTTTTTAGTCAAATTGCTTAAATTTTTCCTCGATATATGGCATAGTAGAACCAACAGCGAAAAGTTCCATTTCTGGGTACCTTAAGGCAGTAAGTTTGCCACCAAATACTGCACCGGTATCAATGTTATAGGTATTATTGATGATCCGTGGCTCTTTAACAGGTGTATGTCCGTATACAATACAGGGAGCTCCATGATAGTTTTTGGCCCAATCTCTTCTTACTGGTGAACCATCAAGATTTTTTTTACCCGTAATATCTCCATAAAGAACAAACTCTTTGACCTTTGAATGGGTTTGGCCAATATATTCCTGTTTTATTCCTGCGTGGGCAATAACCAGCCTTTGTTCGTCTAACTGTAAATAAAGAGGAGCTTTTTCGTAAAGCTCCATAAATTTTTTTCTAATGGTTTGCTGCTCTTTTTTATTTAATGATTCATATTCCGCAACTGTTGTTTCAAGGCCATGAGCAATTTGGACTTTGTTGCCTAGTAAGAAACGGTATAACTTATTACAATGATTTCCTGGTGTGTAGAATGCCTTACTATGCTTGATAACCAGCTGCCAAACTATTTCAATCACTTTAATGGATTCTGGTCCACGGTCAGTTAAATCACCAACGAAACCAAGCATCCGTGAGTCAGGATGAACTGGAAACCCACTATCCCAATTGTACCCGAGTTCAATGGTAAGCTCCTTGAATTCCTTTACACACCCATGAATATCGCCGATAATATCAATCTTAATAGAATTCACCCCCTTTTAATCCATTATTTTTTGTATTAACCTTCATTTTTATTAATTATTCTTGCTTTGCGGTTTGAGAGGAGGAACAAACACCACACGGCGACACCGAGCTTCAGCTTCATGATCGCTTGATTGTTACAGGTACGAAGGAGTACGCGGATCAACTGAAAAGGGAGCTGGAATTCTGTCAAAGCTGATCTATTTTTTTATTAAAAGTGCCACCCTTTTCATTTTTCATAAATTAGTGTAAAATTAGTACCAAGTACTAATAACTTGTATTTATTTTGGGAGGAATTTTTCAATGAGTCTTTCTTTAGCGGGAAAAACATATGTTGTTATGGGTGTTGCCAATAAGCGTAGTATTGCATGGGGAATTGCACGTTCACTGCACAATGCTGGCGCAAGATTAATCTTTACGTATGCAGGTGAAAGAATTGAGAGCAGTGTTCGAGAATTAGCCAATTCTTTAGAAGCCGAAGGAACACTCGTCCTTCCTTGTGATGTAACAAGCGATGAAGCAATTTCAACTTGTTTTGCTGAAATAAAAGAGGCTGTTGGAACGATACATGGGCTAGCACATTGCATCGCATTTGCCAAAACAGAGGAGTTAAAAGGTGAGTTTGTGAACACATCTAGGGATGGCTTCCTGCTTGCACAAAATATAAGCTCCTATTCTCTAACGGCTGTTGCAAAACAAGCAAGTGGCTTGATGGCTGAAGGTGGAAGTATTGTGACATTAACTTATATAGGTGGTGAGCGTGCCATTCCGAACTATAATGTAATGGGTGTAGCGAAAGCATCTCTAGATGCAAGCGTCCGTTATTTAGCTGCTGACCTTGGAAAACACGGTATTCGTGTTAATTCCATATCAGCAGGCCCAATCCGTACCTTATCAGCAAAAGCGATCGGAGAATTCAATTTAATTTTAAGTGAGATTGAAGAAAGAGCACCATTACGCAGAACAACCACACCTGAAGAAGTCGGTGACACGGCCGTATTCCTTTTCAGTGACCTTTCCCGTGGAATTACAGGCGAAAACATTCATGTGGATTCTGGATTTCATATTCTATAAAATTTCAATTAAAAAGCCCGCAGCTTGCGGGCTTTTTAATTGAAATCAATGAATTTATTGTGAACGAGTATAGGTCCTCCGCATACATATAAAGTGTAGGATTACGTAAGGAGGAGGTGCTGTTCATGTCGAAAAAGAAGAGTATAGAACCGCTTATCTATGTTAATCAATCGTTTTCTAGGACTACTTCAAATAAAAACATGCAGGAAATATATACAAGTAAGCAGGAGAAGGAGCATTTGATTGAAGAAAAGGCAGGAAATGTAAGCAAACGGAAAATTTCCCTTGCAAAAAAAGAGTTAAAACACGAACCCATCCCGATTGAAGTAGTCAATTCAGAAAATCCTCAACCAATATCATCTGCCCAGGATCAGAAACAACGTGCTTCTTTTAAGCGGGTAAAACCCTTCAAGGAAATGGAATTAAACGAGCGCTTAGACTATTTAATTAACTTTCCAAAAGTCCTTCCACCAGTTCCATGTGTCTTTTATACCGCTGAAGAAAGTTATCAGGGTTACCTGGTTGATTATGACAATCATCAGTTAACCATCCAATTTCATGATCAAACGTCGAAAACCTTGTCCCTCAACGAATTAAAGGACGTCATTATGATCGGGATAAAAAAATAAAGAAAAAAAGAGCCAGCCGAATTTTACCGACTGGCTCATTTAATTAATTACAAATTCCCAAGTTAACATCGGCAATACATTGAACGGCACAGAAGCAACGTAGGTCAACTGTAATGCAATCGTTGCTTGCGCGGAATCTTTCAACCTGACAAACTTTAGTAAGGTCAATACAGCATTTGTCCCCACTAGAAATTAGGTTTACTGGAACAAAGTGTCCACCCTCACGGCGTCCTGGTACTAACACACGAAGTGTAGCGCAACAGTTGTCAAAAACTTCCTCTACTCGGAAGTAGATGGATACACAAGCATTACTTTCATTGCTGAAGAACGCATGGAACGGTGAACCATCTGCTGTGCTTAATACGAATACACGAGTGTCAACTGGCTCTCTCCTAGCTGGTGATGCTAACGTTCCCAGCGGTTCTGAAAAACAACTGGAACACTCTGCACATTCTTCTTCTACAGCGTTATCTTGGATATCTTTAATGGCACGAACTACTTCGCACACACAGTTGCCACTGTGAAAATCGTTATGATCATTTCCACAACCCATTTAATTTTCCTCCTTAATCCGTGATATATATCTTACATTACTAACATATTTCACAGAGCCCTTTTGGGTTACGGACAATTGCCT
The DNA here is from genome assembly GCF_031988165.1 of Neobacillus sp. Taxonomy (NCBI): domain Bacteria; kingdom Bacillati; phylum Bacillota; class Bacilli; order Caryophanales; family Bacillaceae; genus Neobacillus; species Neobacillus sp. The sequence goes on along the minus strand of NZ_DALZYO010000012.1, from coordinate 90,292 downwards.
TATTTGGAAAAATTAGGCGGATGAAATCTTAATTTAAAGATGAAAGGATCAAACTTGCATGAGAATGACATTTTTTAACCTATTTATTTTATCGCTCGCGAGCTTTAGGCTTACAAGATTACTTGTTTTTGATAAAATAACCGAATTTATTCGTGCACCCTTTTTTGATGAAATACAAGAGGAAAATGAAGATGGAGAGGTGGAGGTTTTTTACCTTCCTAAGAAAAACGGGATGAAGAGATTTTTTGGTGAACTTCTTAGCTGTTATTGGTGTACAGGTATTTGGACAGCAGCCCTAATCGTAGGACTATTTTACCTGTACCCAGTTTTTGCAACACCGGTTATCCTTATTCTAGCAGTGGCAGGTTTGGCTGCGATTGTTGAATTAATTGTGCAGTTTTTTCTAGTCTCATAAGAAAGCATAAGCCCAACTACTCCTCTGCCTTTGCCAAACGGCTAGTTTTCTAAAAAAATGACATTCATTGAGACAAGAATTGGATATCCTTCATATTCTATCTAGTGAATAGATACAGAGGGAGAGAATAAGGTGAATAAGAAAAAGAATAATAAGGATACGTCACAAACGTATCAATCCTCAAAATCTGTAAAGAAAAAAGGATGCGGCTGTGGTAAAAAAAGGAGATCAAAATAATGGAAAGAACTGCTGGGCTACTGGCAGTTTTTTATTTTTTCCTAATGAGCATGGTTCGAAAAATTGCTTTTATCTTGTCATAATTTTTGCCAATGTCGAAAAAACTACATAGAAATAGTCATTATAAAAAACGACAAGGAAAGGAACTCAAATGATCACTATACAGCGCTTGATATTATTCGCTTGTTTTTTATGTGTACTTTCTGCCTGTCATCCTAATCAACCGGTTAAGGATAGTCAGTTAGCATTAATGAAAACGACGGATCCTAACGCCCTCATAACAGATAAAAATAAAAATCATTCTCGAGTGAAAGAAATTGAAAAGGATGTAAATTCTTTTCCGGAACTTTACGATGTTGCTGTTATCAAAGGGAAGAAGGATATACTTGTTGTTTATAAAGTTAAGCATTTACACCGGTTTGGTATGAAAAAGATTGAAAAGAAGGTAAACAAAATGCTTGAAAAAAAATATCCGAAAGAAAACTTTACTGTTTCAAGCGATTATAAAATTTTTCTCGAAGCTGTGAGGCTAGAGGAGAAAATGAAGTCCCCAAAATTTTCTCATCAACAGGCCGAAAAACGCTTTAAGGAAATCGTCAAAATGACAGAAAATATAAAGTAGGAAAAGGAGCTTGAAGATGGCTAGTAAGGAAAAAAATAAAAATATGACGCTTCAGCAGCGGAACTATCAACAGCTGCAGCAAAAGCATGAAATAAAAAGACCGATTGTGAAGAATTGTTTGAAAGCATTTTTGGTTGGCGGAATTATTTGCGTTATTGGCCAAGCTATCAGTTATTTTTACATTTATTTTTTTAATTTCACAGAGCAGAGTGTTGGAAATCCAACTGTGGCGACAATGGTCTTTTTATCGATGATTTTCACTGGGATAGGTGTCTACGACCGTATTGGACAATTTGGAGGGGCGGGGAGTGCAGTGCCCGTTACAGGTTTTGGAAACGCAGTTATTTCTGCGGCCATCGAACACAGGACAGAAGGGTTTGTTCTAGGTGTTGGCGGGAATATGTTTAAACTTGCTGGATCAGTGATTCTTTTCGGGGTTTTCTCGGCTTTCGTGGTCGCACTAGTTAAAACTCTACTAGTGATTTGGGGGGTTTTGTAATTGTTAAAGGGGCATCAATCATGGGTCTTCACAAACCGTCCGATGATCACGGCAACGGGTGTTACAGGTGGTCCATTTGAAGCGAATGGAAACTTAGCGAATGACTTTGATCTTTTATATGAAGACTTATGGATGGGAAAAGAGTCCTATGAGAAGGCCCATCGTCATCTACTTGAAGAGGCAATAAAGAGGGCCTTAGATAAAAGAAATCTCGAAAAAGAACAGATTCAATTTCTATTTGCCGGTGATTTAATCAATCAGATTACACCAACGAGCTTTGCAGCACGGACGATGCAAATTCCCTATTTTGGCCTTTTTGGAGCCTGCTCGACATCAATGGAGGGGCTGGCACTTGCTTCTTTCGTTGTAAATTACCAAGGGGCGCAAAATGTGCTTACAGGAGCCTCAAGCCATAATGCGGCTGTAGAGAAGCAATTCCGTTACCCGACAGAATATGGCGGCCAAAAACCACCTACAGCACAATGGACAGTAACTGGAGCGGGGGTAGCCCTTATCCAGCCTAATGATCCAGGGCAATTATTCCCGGTGACCACTTCAGCGACAATTGGAAAAGTTGTTGACATGGGATTGACAGACCCATTTAATATGGGCGGGGCTATGGCACCAGCGGCGGCGGATACAATTATGGCTCATTTTCGTGACATGCAATTGGATCCTTCCCATTATGACTTAATCGTTACAGGTGATCTGGGACGAGTGGGACATGATACTGCTTTTGAACTTATTAACAAGAGCGGCCTAAAAATGGAGAGAAAGCAATTTCAGGATTGTGGGTTATTGATATATAAAAACAATCAGCCAGTTCAAGCTGGGGCAAGCGGCGCAGGCTGTTCAGCGACGGTTCTATATGGCCATTTATTAAACCAGCTGAAAAAGGGTATATATAAACGGATATTAGTTGTTGCAACCGGGGCCTTATTGTCCCCACTCAGCTTTCAGCAAAATGAATCGATTCCGTGTATTGCCCATGCTGTTGCTATTGAGATGAATCAAGAAAAGGGGTAATTTAATGCTCGCGATGTTTTTCTGGGCCTTTATAATTGGCGGATTAATCTGTGTTATCGGACAGCTTTTATTTGATGTAGCAAAATTGACTCCAGGACATACCTTAAGCTTGCTCGTCGTCATCGGGTCGGTATTGGATGGGTTCGGGCTTTATGAACCCCTAACAGATTTTGCCGGGGCAGGGGCGACGATTCCGATTACTAGCTTTGGCAATTCTCTCGTACATGGAGCATTGCAAGATGCTGATAAACATGGAATTATTGGTGTGCTAACGGGGATGTTTCAAGTGACTAGTTCTGGAATCTCAGCAGCGATTATTTTTGGATTTATTGGCGCCCTTGTTTTTAAACCCAAAGGATGAAATACACATTTTTTTCATTCAGTTTATCATTATGTAAGTCATGCCCATACACTTTATTAGGTCATTTCATATGTTAATAATGAGATTACTTAAGTGAGGTGACTATTTTATGTGCTTTGGTGGTTATGGAGGCTGCGGTTACGGAGGCTACGGTTACGGAGGCGGCGGTTTCTACGGCGGTTCAACTTTCGTATTAATCGTGGTGTTATTCATACTTTTAATCATTGTTGGTGCAAGCTTCTATTAATAATCAATGAGCTTGACTCGATGGTAGGGGTTGGCCCAGAAAAGTGGCCAGCCCTTTCTTTACCACTTATTCACCATTTTCTCTTTCCTTCATACAATAAAGTAGTTTATGAAGGAGCGTGATTATTGAATATGGATAATGGGTTCTTTAAAAATATAGAGAAGAAAACGGGCGTTAATATGAAAGATATCTTTGATTTAGCTAATTCCCTACAAAATGCTAATTTTAAAGATGAAAAAACGGTCCGTAATGTGATTCGGAGAGTTTCTCAAATTGCCAATAAGCCGGTAAATAAAGAAATGGAAGATCAAATTGTAAAATCGATCATTAACGATGGGAAGAAGCTTGACTTCAATACAATCACAAACATGATGAATAAAAAATAAAAAGGGAAGACCAACTCCTAATAACTTTAGGAATCGGTCTTCATCTTTTTATATAGAGGTGCTAAAAACCGCGAGCGATTTGCTTTCTTCCCCCGTCTAGATTGTGGAACTGAGATAAATAACTGTTCCTCTGCACGAGTCATCGCTACATAAAATAACCTTCTTTCCTCCTCAAGAGCAGAAAAATCGCCGCTTCGATGCGCCTCTAAAGAAAAGTCATGGGGCAGGCTGCCATCAACAGCACCAATTAAATAGACGGTTTGATATTCAAGGCCTTTTGCCCGGTGAATTGTACTTAAACTAACAGCATCGGTAAAATGCTTACTAAGGTTTTTGATTTCCTTATTCATTGCTGACATATGCTCGGCATGGGCCAATAATGCCTCTATCGTAGGGAAGCTTTTTGCTGCAACCTTTAAATCTTTAAGATCATCTGATCCTTTTTCCAGCTTATTTGCTTCATTCCCTCGTTTCTTCAGAAAATCGAGAAAGCCGATGTCTTTTTCTATTTTTTCGATGGCTGTATGCGGTGGCAACTGCTTTAAGCCGCGAATAACAGTAACCACCTTTTTTAACTTTTTTTCTTGAAAAGCATGGGCAGTTTTCAAGTGGGAGAGCGCCTCAAGAAAACTACAGTCTTTGAGAATACTTTGTGCTTTTACTTCTTTCAGTACGGTCTGTTTTAAAAATAAAAATGGCAGTATCTCGGATATTGCATGTGGGTCATCTTCATTTAAACTAACTTTTAGAAAAGATAGGGTGCTTCTAACAATATAACGGTCATAAAAGCTTTCAGAATCTTGATCCATTTTAAAAGGAAGGTTTGAGCTTGCTAACCGCTCAAATACAGCACGGGAGCCAGCGTTTGTTCGATAAAGAATCGCAAAGTCTGATGGATTTGCCCCTTTTGAAATCCGCTCCTGTATATCTGTGACAATCATCGTTGCTTCTTCCTCTTCATCATATGGGAAAAATAACAGAGGCACTGTTCCAGAAGTAAATTGTGCCCTCATTTTCTTCGTTCTTCGGACTTTATTACCAGCAATCATTTGATTGGCAGCTGCAACAATTTCATGAGAGGAACGGTAGTTTTGTTCAAGGGTAACCAATTCGGCATAGGGAAAGTCTTTTTCAAATTCTAGTAAATAGCTCGGGTCACTGCCCCTAAATGAATAAATCGCCTGATCATCATCCCCAACCGCACAAACATTTTTATGTTTGCCTGATAGTAGTTTGATGAGTTCATACTGGACCTTGTTAATATCTTGAAACTCATCGATTAAAAAATAATGAAAGCGGTTCTGATATTGCTCAAGGAGGGTAGGGGTAGAGCTCAAAAGCTGATAACAGCCAATCAGCATGTCATCAAAGTCAAAAAATCCTTCTCTATGCTTGTATTCTTCATATCGTTTGTAGAGAAAGACGGCTTTTTCTTCCCATTCAGATGCCGGATTTATTTCAGAAGGCATCAGCAGCGAGTTTTTCCACAAGCTAATTTGCTGAAGTACTAAGTCGTAGGCAAATTCTTTATCAGACAAATCAAGTTCCTTGCCAGCATCCTTGAGAATTTTATCCCGCTGCCATTCTTTTTTTAGCAGGTTGTTTGCAGACCAATTAGCGGCATCATGGAACATAAGGATGCGATAAAAAATACTGTGAAACGTACCGGTTACAAGTTGATTGACTTTTGCCCGATTCATTTGTGGGTATGATTGTAGCCTGTTCTTCATTTCAGCAGCAGCTTTTGACGTGAAGGTAACGAGCATAATGGTCCGTGGATCAATCTGTTTAACTTCAAGCATGTAAGCGGTCCGTGCAGTTAACACTCGTGTTTTGCCACTTCCTGCACCTGCAAGGACTAATAATGAACCTTCAGTATCAAGGACAGCGGCAGTTTGATATTCGTCTAAGACAACGCCGTTTTCTGCTAATTGCTGCAAATAAGGCGAATGGGTAAGCTGCGTGCCTCCATTTGACTGATTAAATGGAACTGTAAATTCAATCTGTTTTGCGGCTCTAAAAGGTTCTGTACTAATGGGGTTCTCAGTAATAGTTCTGCCTTTTGGAATTTTAAAACCGTTTCGCTCGATATATTTTTCAGAATCGTCTGTTTTAACTAGTGGAGGACTCGGATCTGGACAATGCTGTTCAAGTAGATGAGTGTGAAAAAAATGTGGAGTGGCCACGTTAATACCCAAATATAATCGAACCTTTTCATGGCATACAGGACAGTTCAGCTCGCCATTTTTTCCAGCGAGATATATTTTTTGATATTGCTCTCGATCTAAGTGTTCAAGGTCAATATTCAGTTGTTGATATATTGCTGTTTTCATATTTTTAAACCTCTATTTCTCTAAATAAGACCTGTTAATCATAACAAAAACAACTAGTATCCGAAAGTGTTTGCTTGAATATACAGCAATATAAAAAAGCACTTGCCTGTGAATTTGGGCAAGTGCATCGTTAAGTTATATTTTTTTAATCATCGTTTTATGGGGAATTCCCGCATCCAAGAATTCCTCTGAAACAACCTCGTAACCAAGTCCGGCATAAAAGGGAATGGCATGTGTTTGCGCATTTAATTTTAATTTATGAATTTCAAGTTCCCGAGCGTAATTCTCGATTCCATTCATGATTGCTTTTCCTGCTCCAGTCTTCCGCGCTTCTTTTAAGACGCAAATGCGCTCGACTTTTCCATAGCCATCAACGAAACGAAATCTTCCTGCCCCGATTGGAGAACCCTCATGATACATAATAAAATGAGTGGCCTCATCCTCGAATTGATCGATTTCCTCTTCCAATGGGACATTCTGCTCGTCAACGAAAACTATCTTTCTTACTGAATATGCTTCTGCAAGTTCTGTTTGATTTTCTACGACTTTAACTGTCAAGTTCAATTATTCCCTTCCGAGACGAAATGTTTCATAAACGGTCCAAGAACCATTTTCTAATTGATAAAGCAGGTGAAAGCGGTCAACCTTTTCTTCATAATTAACTTTGGTCATACGGAGTGAACCATAGACGTCTGAGTGCTCATCATTGGAAAGATTTTGACCAATGGTAATATGGGGTACAAAAGCATATTCTGAATTTTGTCCACCAAATTCATGATTAATATCGGAATGCAAGGCAGTAAGTTCTTCCGTAGGATCTATTTTAAAATAGATGACATTATTTACTGGTTGAAAAGAGCTTATTTTGGAAGTCTTTAATGTGAAAGGATTTGTATTGCAGGCGATTTGACGTAATTTATCAGCCAAATCTTTAGCATCCACTTCCGTTGCTTCAAAGGCATTTTTTATCGTTAAGTGTGGAGGAATTAGGGCATAGTGTGGGTCATAGCGTTTCCGATAAGAATTCACTAAGTCTTGAAGCTTTTTTGATGGGAAAATGACAACTCCAAATTTCATAGGTATACCTCCGTTTAAATGATTTATTTCAATCATATGTTGATTGCTATCCGACATGAAAAATAGCTCATTCTATATTGCCTTCCTGATATTATAGCAAATTTTCGAAATATATTAAATAACTTATATTACATGATGGAAACTAGTGACAATAGTTCCATGACTAAAATAACATTTTAAGTGCTCGTCTTAAATCTGGCTGCCAATAGGTCCAGGTATGATTCCCAACAATCTCTTCATAAAAATATGTAAATGGTTTCTCAGAGAAAATTTTTGAAAGATCTCTGTTTGGGCTTAGAAAATCACTTACTTTACCATCCGTCATTTGTACTTCCGTTTCTTGATTTCCAATCACATGATAAATTTCAACAAGCTCCGGTTCCGAAAAGTCTCGGGCCAATTCTAACACCTGATCATCCACATAAGGTGACTGCAAAAGCACTTTACCAAAGGTGTGCGGGTATTGAATCGCTGTCATTAACGAGACAGTGGCACCTAAAGAATCCCCAATTAGTGCCCTCGTTGAGCCCATATGGTAGGTAGGAAACTCATTGTCGAGAAAAGGAATTAATTCATGGGCAAGAAAACGAATATATGGCTGATTCTGTGCTCCTTTTGGATGGTATTTCCTGCGTCGATCTTCAACATTCTTGTAGGGTATTCCAACAATAATTAAATTTTCAATTTCTCTTTCAAAAAGAAACTCGTCTGCCAATCGGCCTATCCTGCCGAGCTGAAAATAATCGCGACCATCCTGCGCGATTAGCAGAGAGTATTTATAGAGTGGCGAGAAGTTTGCAGGCAGATAAACAAGCAGTTGTATATCTTCTCCCAACTCGATGCTATGAAAGGTAAGTTCTTTGATTGTGCCTTTTGGAAACGCCATATGACAAAACCCCCAATATTTCGATTAATACAAGTGAATTTTATCATATTTCAGCTAAAAATACTTTTAACAAAAGGGTAATGAGCTGTGGGAAGGGTAGTTCTAGAAGGTTAGTGGAGGTGTCGGTTTTTTGAACGTGTTTCTGGGATGATGGATAGAATGTTTTCCCGTTTAAAGGTGCGGACTTGTTTTCGAAGCATGCAATAGGCACGAATGTACGTGTCATTTACTTCCCTAACAATCAATTTCCGTTGCGATAACTCCTGGTTTTCAGCAAGATAAATCATTTCTAACGGAATATTATCTTCCATTGAACGAATAAAAAGTCCATCCATGTGAACCACTCCTTTCTAATATTTATAGTATTATTATATCCAAACATTTGTTCTTTATTCAGGTGGAACAGAACAAATATTCCCTTTTGTTTTATTGTTTCCAAAAAAATCGAAGTAAAATATGTAGAAACGCTTATCGATTTCGAAGTGGGGGTGAGGATGTTTTTAGGAAGGAAAGATAAAAAGACATTGACATTCTAAAAAATTTTTATATAATTAAATTTGTACTTAATAAGAGATCTGTTAGCTCAGCTGGGAGAGCGCAACCTTGACAGGGTTGAGGTCGGGGGTTCGAACCCCTCACAGGTCATACTTTTCAGTCGTATCAAGGGTTTCGCTAGGATTTTGCAAAATTAGTAAGAAAGTGGTCGATGTTAGACCCTTTTCTTGCAACTAAGACCACTAACCTTCTTAAAAAATTGAGAAGGAAGTGGTCTTTTTTATGTTGTTGAAATTTGCTATTCAAGATTTTAAAGAGGATAGGGAGTTCAAAAACCTGTCAGAACAAACCATAAAAACTTACATGTTCCAACTTAATGAGTTCCAGTCTTTTTGTTCAGAGAAGGAAATTCTTAATGTGGAAGATGTAACAGCAAATACAATGAAATCATATTTTCTGTTTTGTATGAAATCAAAAATGAACAATCCAGTGACTGTTAATACAAAGATTAAAAATCTTAAAGCGTTCTTCAACTACATGATTGAATGTGAAGTAATTAGTGAGAAGCGAAATCCAATGTCTAAGATTGAAAAGTTAAAGACAGACACCAAAATCGAAGTGTTTAGCGATAATCACATTAAACAAATGTTGAACTATTATCGGAGGTTAAAAGGTAGGGAGCATTCATTCCATGCCTACAGGGACTATACAATAATTATTACTTTCCTTGGAAGTGGAATGCGTTTAGGTGAGCTGTGTAATCTTAAGTGGAAAGAAGTGGACTTAATAAATGGGACAATTATTGTATTTGGTAAAAACCGTACTCAAGCAAGTATTCCAATTACTAATAAATTGATAAAGGAACTAGCGGAGTACAAGGTTTTTTGTCAGCAACACTTTAGAGAACCATCTGAGCATGTATTTATAAATAAGGAAAACATGCCAATGACAGCTAATGCCGTTAAAAATGTCTTTAAAAGGTTAAAAACTATTATGAACTTCACAGACGTAAGGTTATCGGCACATACTTTTAGACATACTTTTGCACATAGATTTTTGATGAATGGTGGGGACATATTCACACTCCGTAAGATGTTGCATCATAGTACCTTATCTATGACGGAGAAATACCTTGCAATCTGGGGGACTGCATTGCGAGAGCAAAATGATAAATTTAACCCTTTGAATACACTAGATGTTTAAAGCAAGTTTAGCATTGATTAAAACATAAATTAGATACTAAAGAGGTGCGTTCTAGCGCACCCCATTAATAATTTACATTTTGATGATTATTTACAGTTACGAATCTTAACGTAGTTACCAAACTATTATAGCCATACAATATTGCTAAGCTTTCTCCTTCCAACTTTTTTCAATGATAAATAAAAGGTCTCAGGTTCTTTTAGTCCGAAGATAAGAAGTGGGACATTAATCTTGTTGCATCAAAGGTCTTAAATGGTCAATTTACTTTAATAAGAATTGTTAGAGTACTATGTGAGTGCATTCTGTGGTTCATATTAATCACTACTCCTCTAAAAAGGATATTATAAATGATTGGGTATTATTGAGGTATAATAGAACTTTTTACTACTTACATATGTTCTGTCAAATATATTATAATAATTACATGTTTCGACATTGAAAGGAAGTTAACTTTTATGATAGATGTAGTAGAATTATTCGCTGGGGTTGGTGGATTTAGGGTCGGTCTTGAACGAAATGGAGGATTTAATATAGTTTGGGGCAACCAATGGGAGCCTTCAAAAAAAGTTCAGTATGCGTTTGATTGTTACGCAGAGCGGTTTAAAGGACAAGGTGTTCATTCAAACGAAGATATTGCCAATGCAAAATATAATGTTCCCCAACATGATTTATTGGTAGGAGGTTTTCCTTGTCAGGACTATTCTGTTGCACGTTCTTTAGCAAATGAAAAAGGAATACAAGGAAAAAAGGGTGTTCTATTTTGGGAAATTATAGATATAGTTAACATGCGAAAGCCAACATTTGTACTTCTGGAAAATGTAGATAGGCTTTTGAAATCACCAGCTAAGCAGAGGGGAAGAGATTTTGCAATAATGCTTGCAAGTTTCAGAAATGCTGGTTATTTTGTTGAATGGAGAGTAATAAATGCAGCCGATTACGGCTTTGCACAAAAGCGAAGAAGAGTATTTATTTTTGCCTATCGTGATAATACAAAGTATGCTGAAAAACTAAAAAATTTCTCACATCAAGAAATAATCCATGAAAAAGGATTCTTTGTATCGGAATTTCCGATTAAAGGAACATCAACAAAACATCCAGCTTCAACGGATGAATTGCCATTGGATATAGTTGATATTTCGGATAAATATAGTGCAACTTTTAGAAACGCTGGTTTTATGAAAAATGGAATTTTTTATACTGAAGAGATAGTACCTAGTACAATTCCTTCAAAAACTCTTGGGCAAGTTTTAGAGGAAGCAAAAAAATACCAAACGCGTGAAGAAATTGAAAAATCGTTCTTGGATGAAAATCAAGTTGGGAAAAACGGCAAGACCACACGTGAAATGTTTGAATACATGAAAGGTCCTAAAAAGGTTGAAAGGATTGCGAATAATGGTCATGCTTATACCTACTCTGAAGGTGGTATGAGTTTCCCTGATGATTTAAATAGTCCTGCTAGGACAATGTTAACCAGTGAAGGAACCAAAAATAGAAGTACACATGTTGTGAGTGACCCTGACAGTGGTAGATTAAGAGTTTTAACACCTGTTGAATGTGAACTCCTTAATGATTTTCCTCCAAAATGGACGGAAGGAATGCCTGACAAAGCAAGATATTTCTGTATGGGTAATGCTTTGGTTGTTGGGTTGATTGAAAAAATGGGAAAAAAAATTATGGAATTATACACTGAGGAAGTTACTTCTATCGAGCGAAATTATGTTAATTTGGTTCAATCATTACAAGAGGAAAACAAAGAATTGGTTAACCGTGTAAAGGTTTTAGAAGAATTAAATGCTAAGCTAGTTAAGAACAACTGATATTAATATAAAAGTGTTTATTGTAATTAAGGGCGGTCATACTGACCGCTCTTTTTCGTTGTTTTACAAAAGGGATGGTAGTTCCTACATTTAATAACCTGTTTTTTTATAGGATTGGCTAGGTAAAAAAAGGGGGGGGAGACTATTACCATCTTATTGATTGCTAAGCATGAAAGTAATACAGCAAGCAATGCGGATATAAATAGAAAAGTGCATCCATACATACATTTATGTTATTTTGATATAACGAAAAAACGAGATTCACTTTAGTGGTTCTGTATAGTGGATTATCCATCGTTAATAAAAAAATCACTTATTTACTGTATTACTGATTCACTTATACACATATAATGGTAAAAAAGTGATAGATTGACAAATAAGTTTGATTATACTAATATATCAATGTGATTTTTAAAAATTTCTGAAAGAGGGATAGAGATGGAGTCAAAATATGGAGACGTTTATATAATTAATAACAAGTTAAATCACAAGGTTTTAAACGGTGAAGGAATTGACGGCAGTTTACGTTTATCTCAACATAGAAGCAATCTTAAAAAGGGGATTGAGAGAAATAAACCACTCCAAGAAGATTATGATAGGTATGGTGAAGATGCATTTGAATTTAAAGTGGTAATAAAAAGTATTGACCGTAAACTTTGTCAATCACTATTAATAGAGCTATTCTCAAGATTGGATATGGCATATAACAAAAGAGATAAGAGCGGTAAAAATATTAGAAAAATCGAAAAGGGGGAATTATTTGTTCCTGCAACTATTTATAAAGAGATTGAAGAATTCATAGAACAATGGAAAGAAAAGATACCTTGCTATGAAGAATTGCTGATTGAGTTAAAAGATATGAAAGCTGGATTTGAATCTAAGTCTGAGAAATTATATCAAAGAGAATTTAAGAATTCTTTCCTAAATTCGAAGGCTTATACAGAAGAAACTCAAAGAGTAGCAAAATCATTATTTAAAAAAACAGCACCAATTGAAGAACAATTAGGAAAGGATTTGTACGATTTCTGCATTGCAGAATTAAGACGCGTTCTAAAGTCATTAAGTGCGAAGACTATTAGAAGCCTTCAAGATAAAAAATCAACTATCGAACAATATATAAACTTTGCAATTGAGAATAAGAAATCGATTTACAAGTGCAATTTAGCATCTGCATTTGATTCAAAAGAAAAACTAGAAGACCTAATCGATAAAGAAGCAGAAGAGAATATGATATTCGACAGAGATGAAATCATGGAAATAGCAATGAATTCGGATAACCCTCAAGATGGAGTTGTAGTAGCGTTACTATTCGAAGGATTAAGTCACAAGAATGAGTTTGAAGAACTGACTAATCTTGTTAAGCAAGACGTAGACCTTGACGAAAAGACTATAACTGTTAATCGTGAGAATGAGGAAGGTGAGAAGAAGGATTATAAGATTCCCATTAGCCACGAGACAAAGATACTGGTTGAAGGTTCTATCAATCAAGAAAAGTATATTAGTATCAAAGGTGAATCTACTCGTAAATATAAAATCGCAGAAGGAATTAATGTTCTAAGGGGTTTAAGAGGCAAAGCGAAGGTAAAGGCTCAAATCATAAGCCAGAGAATACTTAGGATAGCTGAAATTTATGATTATTCATATCTGAACGCAACAATCATATCTTATAGTGGACAAATATATCACGCAAAGAAAATGATGGGGGAAGCAGGGATGACTCTTGATGAAGTGGTTTCTATCATTTTAGAGAGATTCGGAGTACCTGACAATCCTTCTTCACGACATTACCTTAAAACTAGGATATCGAATTACACAGAAGATATAGGTCTAAGATAAATAGCTAGTGAAATGTAACTATATTCAATTGTGAATTTAGGTCTTAAAATCAAAACGAAAGGTTGTTGCCCTATGATAGGGAGTTCATGTCGAATTTACAAAACTTGTAAAATTTGCGGTCAAACCAAATGGTATAAAGAATTTGGTTCAAAGGGAAAAAGAAAGAGGAGGACTTATTGCAAACAATGCAAAAATCGAAAAGATGAATTAAAAAGTTCTTCTCCCTATTTCCAGTACATATTTGACCCAAGTTTGCTAAAGAAATCAGATATTGAAGTTCGAATAAAGTTACCATCTAAGAAAAGAATCCGATATAAAGTTTCATACGAACAAGCAGTTTTACTGGTAAATGAAGGGATGGCTGGAATAGTTCATGAAACCCTAATTCATAAGTTTTACGATAAACAAACTTTCAAACAAATGATTTTAATGAGACATAATTACACTTGTTGGTATTGTGGAAAGTATGGTGACACAATTGACCATGTAATACCAAAAGTCCATGGAGGTATAAGTAGTCCCAATAATTGTGTTTGTGCCTGTAAAAGGTGTAATAAGAATAAAGATAATCTCACATTGCAGGAATTCCTTTTCTATATTGAACCCTTAACTACAGGTGAAAATGTCCAACTTTTGCATTTAAAGCAACAATTACTGTATTTGATACAAACTTTTAAATCATTGAGTAGTCAATTGGTAAATGCGGGAGTTATACATGGGCATGAACAGTTAATTCAGAAAATTGAGCGGGTTGAAAATATATTAAGAAAACTAAAGGTAGAAATGATTGAAAAGGGAAAAGTAAACTTACATTTATAGAAGTATATCAGAAAATTAAGGCAACCAATAGTGGTTGCTTTATTTATTAGAATGGAGGATAACATATCCACCCATTGAAAAGAAAAAAGCATGGAGCACCACAATCCACGCCAACAAGGTGTAAAAAAATCCGATACGAGACGGATAAAACAAGTCTAAAACACTATGTGAAAACTAATTTCTACAGTCTTTTTAACAGTAATTACGATGGAGCATATTGATTTTTCAAAATGATTTTGGTAAACATTGTAAATGCGATAATGTTCTTGAAAATATTTTCAAAAATTTTTTTGGATTTTGTGTAACTTTTTCCTTAGTAAATACTATATATATTGTAGGGCTTTATTTTTAAGGGTTATCAGTATAAATACGGGCAATATAGTTATGATTTTTAAAAATATTTTCAAAAATTTTTTGGGGATTTTGTGTAACTTTTTGATTAGGAAATGCTATATATAGTGTAGAGCTTTATTTACATAGGGTTATCAGTGTAGGGTAATTCCAGTACTAAATACAGAACAGTGGGTATCTACAAAGCAATTTAATGTTTATAAATAACAGTTTAAAGAGCAGCCATGTGGCTGCTCTTTTGATTTCAAGAAGGGAGGAATCATAATAAAAAAATAAAGATGAAGCTTAGATAAGCCTAATTGTCAGTATTGGTCAATAATTAATCAAGAGTTGCCAAACCCTTAAATAATAAAAATAACAATAATTTTGGAGGAAGTAATTTTGAAAAACACTAAGACAATAACCAAAAAGGAATCAAGACATATACAGCTTAAAGAAATTACGCTGAGTAAACAACAATTAATTAATTTGGTCAAGAATGAATTGTTAAAATTTTACATTGAAAAGCTTACCGATATCGATTCTTATTCTGTTGTAGAAAAAGAAAAGTTAATTAACATATTACAGAATTTAGCATATGAGAAATACAATAAAATGATAAACAATAAAATTCCAAATAAATTCCCATTTGATTATGGCTATAACGTTAAAGTTGTTATTAAGGATGACCTTAAAGGGTGCGGTAATCTTGAGCTTACTATTAACTTAATACCTAGCTGGATTAAATCATTTAGTCTTAAAGAATTAAATAGAAAGTGAGAGATAAACAAATTGGTTTACTTAAAGAATTATGATGGATTAACATTAGTGGATGCAACATATGGAAAAGAAAAAACACCATGGGCAATCCAGCTAAAGAATGAAGCAAATATATCAGAGAAGTTCATTTATTTTACTCGATTTTTAACTGAAGTTGAAAGAGTTAAAGAATCAGTAACTAAAAAATTTCATGAACAATTTAATTTACTCGTGTTAGTCAATATGAATGATACGACTGAAGAGTTGCAAAATGATTTAAAAGAATTTCTTCAGCATGATATTTTCGGTGGGGCAATAGGATGAAAATAATACTGGATACAGTTGAGTATACATCCAAGCCTTACGGAAATGAAATCGGTTTGATAAATAACCGCATTATCCGATGTAGTCCTGGTGAGATTGATGCGGTAAAACTGGCAGAAGAGGTTACAAAAGGAAAAACATTCATTCCTGCTACCTTTAAATCCATTGGCGATAGCATTAAAAGGTCAAAGGTAAATTGGGAATCTCAACAAGTAATAGCATTAGATTTTGATGAAGGTCTAACATTAGACGAAGCAAAAAATGATGAATTCTTTAAACAAAATGCAGCTTTTCTCTACACAACATTTAGCCACAAGGATTGTCACCATAAATTTCGTGTAGTGTTTGTATTGGACAAGCCATTAACTCGATACAAGGATTTTGAAAATATTATGGATAGCTTGCTTGAACAGTATCCACAAGCAGACAAAGCATGTAGAGATGGTAGCCGCCTGTTCTTTGGTGGCAGAGAAGCTACCCCATTTAATTCCAATAATCGGCTTAAGGTATACAGCTTCGCTGGCTTAAAGACAAGCCCTTTGCAGGACATACAGAGTAATCTTTATATGTCCGTCACAAGGGTTCACACGAACCCTAAAGCATCCCGAAGTGTCATATTTACCAATTATGTTGAGTTGATAAGGAATAAAGACATAGAGAAGCTTCAAGAACTACTTTATATTGAACCAGTAACATTATCAAATAACGAAGTAATCGATTACCTCAAGAAGCAAGACTTAAGAGCCTTCTTGGGAATTAGAGCAGAAGGCAATTTCATTGACATCTTTCATGACGAGGATAATCCAAGTGCCTCAATCTATCAATCTCATAGAAATAATGGTCATTGGCTATATAAATGCCATTCTACAAGTAATTCATTCACAGGAACAATTCTTCATGTGGTACAGCGGTTGTTAGAATGCTCTGTTGTAGAGGCAAAGAAACTCTTGATGCAACTCTACAAGATAGAGATATATGAGAGTGAAGCCGTGAAAGAATTTAAGGAATCTGTAGATATGTACAAGGAGTTATTAAGGTCTGAAGAACTTGAAGAAATCCATCCTAACTTCTATGAGGTGTTCAATAGGTATGGGCATTTACAAGACTTATATATACTGTTAGACCTAACGAAAGAGTATATTACTAATGATTCAGACCCAAGAATTGTGTTCTACCACAGCATAAGAACTTTAGCGAAACAATTTGGTAGGAGTCCCAGTTCTACGGGAACTAGAATGAATTTCCTAACCCTTTTTCGGGTCACGAGGAAGCTAGATGATTTGGAAATCCCTGAGTCTTTACTGTTAACGCAGAAACAGCATAAAAGAGTGAATCATTTTCAGTATAAGAGTAGTACCTATGAGTTGCCTATGTACACATATGATTTCTTTTGCCAGATTGATGAAATGTGCAAGATTTGGTTAGAAACAGGCTGTACAGGTAGAACGATTTCATATGAAGGAATTATGAGAACTTTTGGGAGGCAGGAAGCTGATAGAGTTTTCCCTCAAGATTTAGGGAAAGAAATCGCAGAGCTGAACGAGGAAGTAGTATCGAGTATACAGTTTAATACACTTAAATTAGTGCAAAGTAAAGGTTGGACAACGGAGAAAGAAATATTAGATATGGTGAAGTTATACTTTAAGGGACAGCAAGAATTCAAAACTAAACAATTCAAACGTTGTATTGCCGAGATGGTGGATGCTTATGGCTTGGAGATAATTCCATCTAACAAAAAGTTAAAAGAAGAGATGGGGATAACAGAAGAAGAAATGAGTAAGTCAAGCTTCCCAAAAATAATCAGAAAAAAACTTGTAAAGGATTGCCGTCCAATACAAGTCCAAGAAAATATAAAACTAATCAGTTAGCTATAGTATAAAGTATAAACAGATAAAGGTCATCCTAATCGTGGGAGAAACTAAGAAAATGATAATATTGTAAATTAAATTATAGAAAGCGAGGTGACGGAGTTGCTGAAAATCGTAGTGTCGGGCAATGATATATTGTCGAGAGTGAGGGCGTACACTAGCTTCAAATATCAATGTCAAAACAATTACGTAGAATCAAGTTCACCGAGATAAAGAATTATCAAGAACACTTGGACAAGGAAAGCGGTCTGTACTTCTATCATATAAATGGAAGCTTAAAGTACGTGGGAAAGACTAATAATCTATGGCACAGATTCAATAGTGGATATCTGAAAGAGGAGAGTAAGCAACATCGAAATCCTAAACTGATGCAACTATTTAAATCAATTCCAAGTGATATTGAAGTAATCTTCAAGCCTATGCCTAAGCGTGAGTTGAAGGAAATGGAATCTAGATTCATCCAAGACTGGATTCCTCAATTCAATAAAACTGAAAATCCTAGATATGAAATTCGCTCAATTCAGAGAGTAATAGCTAGGATTGTGAAAGAGTCTAACCGAAAGTGGATGTATGCTGAGATGAGGGAGTATCTATCCCATAAATGGAGAAGTGAGGTATCATTAGAAAAGATTGATGAAGCCTTAGCAAACAAGTCTGGCAATCTATCAAGGTACTGTAAAACGATACCTAAAAAGCAAATACTCATGCCAAGAAATTGTGAATGCTGAAATTTGAAGCACATTTTTTAAGGAGAGAGGACGATAAAAAAGCTCCTCAAAACAAGTCTATTCAAATTGAGTAAAAATCTTTAAGATTATTAAGCAATATGCTCCAATGTGGGAATTGTTATTGAAGTATTTTAGATGCATGAGCAGTATAAAATTAAATCTTTCTGAGGTAGAAGCTGAAGAACCTATTATAGTTAAAATTGATTGGGTTGAATTTGAAGTACCTAAAGAGAAGATAGTCAATCCACTAGCAACATTCCAAGGCATCCGCTTTATAAGCGAAGTTTAAAGCAGTAAGTAACTACCCCAAAAAGAGTAGCTGTGTATATCACTATGAGGAGAGACTCTTAATTGAGTCTCTCCTTTTTGTATTTTGAGCGGAAGATTGAACGTAGGGGGCAGAATTATACAGTTCTATAATAATAAAACACTTTTTATATATCCAGCACATCCATAGGAGTTACAATACATTAGTGCGGGTAAGTGAGAATCATTTTGCCTGCCATCTTAAAAACCCTTATAAATTCCAAAAAGGAACATTTATTGAACTTGTTTCTGTAGTTCGGTCTCCTTTTGATGTGTTGCAAGCTTCACAAAGTAATTGCATATTGGAAGAGTCATTAGTACCAAACAAATTTAATGGAATGATATGGTCAATATGTATTTGGTTCTGGTTTCTAATTAAATTTGAGAGGTCACAACGACATATTGCACAAGTTCCTTTTTCTCTGTAAAAAACCGCTTGCTTTAACCACGCTGGGAAATTTTTTCTTCTGAGTCTGTCCTTGGTAGTTACATATTCAGAGTAATTGGTCTTAATATAATCCATTTCCCTCTCAATAAGGTCGGCGAGCTCCAAGTGAAAGTCATGAAGAAACTTCCTATCCTGAAAAATGAACTGGAAAGCTGAGTGTTTAATAAGCTCATCAATATGCTCCATGTTTTCACTTACAAAAGCTATCCATTGTTCAACAATTTCATTACATTCACACCCATAATGTCCATATTCTTCATCGCAGCTTTCAAAATCTGGCTCAGGTAGATTTGGTTTTAAGTTTACTTCTTCAAGAATTCTGACTATAAAATCGTAAGCTTTATCTAAATCAGCATTCTTCCACATCATATCTACCTCTTCTATGTTTTGGAAAAATTTTAGATAATGGTGTATTGCTGTCTCTTTTTTGGGTTTTAAGACACACTCAATTATTTCCTTTTTATAGACCTCAATTGCTTCTCTACCATAATCCCAGAAATTAGCCACAGCTAAACCAGCTAAGCCAATCCCCGAACTTAACGCTAAAAGTTGTTCTTTTGGAGCCATCTTATAATTCCCCTTTCTCAGTAAAAATTATAACAAAATCTTCTTAGTATTCGAGCAAACTTTAGAAGCTTTTCTTTGAAAACACCACAGAGGTTAGAATTGCTGGAGGAATAATGTATGAGTACTCTGTAAAAATGCTTCCGATTGAAACTGAAAGGATTATGTAAGCCTTCTCTGATTTCGTGTTAGCTTGAGTTTACCACTCTCATTCACAAACAAACATTCGGTAAATTCCCGATAAGACTAATATAACAGGTATGGTAAAGAATGAATAATAATTAAATATGTTAGTAAAACACTGGTATTGTTCGAGAGTGATATCCGACGGAAGATTTTCCATTTAACTAAATTTAATTAGAAAGAGGAGTAGCAAATTTGCTACTCTTTTGCTTTGTTTATGCATGGTATAATATTCCTGTGTTTTTAAAATTAAGATGGGATGTTTGAAGATTGCTTAATTAAGTTTCGCTAAATTAAATGTGCATCTCGATGAATGGAAAAAAGTTGTACCAATTAATCCAAATAGGGGCGGAATTAAGTGGAAATAGAAAAGTATAATAAAAGTTTTACAAATAAAGAATATGTGAAAGGAAGAGGTAAAGAAACAGAATATTATATTATAACTTCTAAACACGGAAATAAAAATTATAAACTAACTCTGTTAAGAAATCATTCAATTATTATGGAAAGTTACTACGATGGTCTAACAGAAGCGAAATTTGGTGCTTTTGAATGGCTTATTTCCTATGAACCTTTAATTTTCGAATTGAATAAAGTAACCATGGTTCATTATAAAGAGGATAGACCTAATGGAGACCCTTGGGTTAAAGAGACGAATATCGAACTACATAAGAATTTGAAATCATTCTTTAATATTCAACAATCTATTACCACTCAAAAAGATGTTGCGGTGATTCAAGAAAATTTGCAAGTAAAAGATGAAGGGAAACCTTCTAATGACTTAAATGATACGGAATTAACCAGAAAGCATGGTAACACTTGGATATTTCAAGGGAATCCTAATGTTTTCGATATTGACAATTACGTTATGAATCATAGATTCATATGGTGGTCATTAAGGCAGGAGCATTTTTTAGATAAAATTGGAATAGATGATGAAGTGTTTTTGTGGAGGTCAGATGGCGGACAACGAGGCAGTGGTGGAATTTTAGCCAAAGCTAGAGTAGTAAGTTTGCCAGAGGAAAAAACTGATGATGAAAATGCTAAAGATTATTGGAATATAGATGACTGGGCAAACCCATATCTAGCGGTAAAACTAGAGGTTCTTGAGGTTCGTCTTGAAGAGGGGTTTATTAACAGGCTATCACTGCTTGAGCATCCCCTTTTAAAGGATTTACTAATTCTAAGGCTTAGACAGCAAACAAATTATTTATTGCCGCCAGAACATGCGATTGAAATTCAGCAGTTATGGAACTCTAGAAATAGCAATGTGCAAAATGAATTAGAATTAAATGATATGGGAAATCTTACCAATACCGAAATAACCGAAACTGAGAAAGAGCAAATCATTAAGTCTAGAATCGGTCAGTCAGCTTTTAAAATGTCTCTTTTAGCTATAGAAAAGAAATGCAGACTTTGTGGTGTACATGATGAACGTTTCCTAGTTGCAAGCCATATAAAACCATGGAGTCAATCTAATAGTCGGGAGCGGCTAGATGTCAATAATGGATTGCTACTTTGTCCTAACCATGATGCTTTATTTGATAAGGGATATATTAGTTTTGATGATGGTGGAAAAGTTATGATTTCGGATAGTTTAGAAGAAGCAACAAAGGTTTTTCTGAATATTAATGAAACTATGAATATTTGGATGAATGAGGGTCAGCAACACTATATGCAGTGGCATCGTAATAATGTATTAAAAACCAACTAAAGTAATTTATTATTGTTAGCATTAAGTTTTCAGTAGATGGTTTTTAGAAGTAAGGAGAAGTGACTATCATAGGTATCTTAAGTATGAGATTTAAAAATGTGAAAAGTTTAGGTAATACTTATATTGATTTAAAAAAATTCAATATTTTAATTGGTAGAAACGGTGTAGGTAAAACAAACATTCAGAAATATTTATATTATTTTTATGAAAACCTAGTTGAGAATAAATTAGAGTCAGATATTTTCGACAAGGAAAATCCCTATAATAATTATGCGGAGATAACTATTAAATTTGATTTAAAAAATTTTTTGGAAATAGCTGATAATAATTTAGAAAATGAGTTCTTTTCTAAAATTAATAAACTTAAAGATTCAAATTCAACTGTGACCGTGACTTTTAAACAGTTTAAAAATAATACTGTATTTTGGAGTCATGATTACAAGGAAAGAAAGTTAATAAAGTATTTATTCCCTGTTTATTATATAGATGTTAGAAATATTGACTTATATGACTGGGAAAATATTTGGAATGTAATTGGCGATTTAGGGCAAAGAAGAAGTGTGAAAGAGGAAAAATTTTCAGATGATTTAGATGATATTTTAAAGGATATATATGGAATAAAATACTTTGAATATCTAATTGATTTAAAAAATGAAATTGAACGATTAGAATATAATGTACAGCCGTATAAAAACAGTGAAAAATTCAAACAAATTTACAAGTTAAAATTCGGTGGAGATAGATTTAACTTTAAAAAAAATAATCTGGATTTTTATTCTAAGGGGTATAATTCATATAATTATCTAAGAATATTCTATACAATACTAGATAAATTACATATGAGTAAAGTTAAGAACCCTATAATAATTCTTGATGAACCTGAGATTGGTTTGCATCCCACATTAATTGATGAACTCGTTAATGTTATTTATTCACAGAGTAAACTGATTCAAACTGTAATTGCGACTCACTCTCCTAGGATTGTTAAGAATGCTTTGATTTTTAATGATGTGAATATATTTCAAATAAATGAAGTAAATTTGAAATCTAATGTTAGGAAAATAAAAAATTTAGATAATAAAAGAAGTAACAAAGTAATTAGTGATAAAGAAGCAAGTTATTTCTTTTCAAAAGGAATATTATTTGTCGAAGGTGTTACAGAATACGAGTTATTCAATAATGATACTTTAAGAGAACTTTATCCTGTATTAAATGAGATTGAAATTTTTTCCTATAATTCTAATAATATTTCTTTAGATGTATCTCATCCATTTCAACGAAATTTAGATATTCCTTATTTACTTCTACTCGATATGGATAAAATCGTTACATATGATGGGGGGAAAAAAAGATTCTCTATTACTGGAGATAGCTACAATCCATTAAAAAATACGGAAATAAAAAAACATGAAAAATTTTATTATGGAACAAGGAGAAATTTGCTGTATTTAAGAAATAGGATAGTGGGTATTTCTAAAAAGGGTGATTTTAAATATGATGAAGATTATTTAATATTTGGGGACGATTTATTTTATACATTTAGAACGTTAATTAAATCTTATTGTAAATATTATAATGTTTATCCTGTTTTGACTACTACAGAAGGAGCAATAGTCAATAAATTTAGCTATACCTATTTTTATGAATGGTTAATGGAAGATGAAACTGGTTATTCCGACAGGACAAATCTAAGAGATGCTTATAATAAAAATGAAAATATATCCTATAAAATTAATATATTAAAAACAATTATTGAGGGAAATTTGGAACCATTAAGTAAATTAACTAAAGAAAAAGTGAAAAAATGTACTATATCAGACATAAAAGAAGGATATGAAATAGCTTTAAAGTTAAAGAGGTTACCAAAAGGTTCTGGATGGCTTTCAGAATTTTTGAATTACATTTTTAAAAAGTTTGATAATCAAAAATCTAAATTTAATGTCACTTTTCCAGAAATTGCTGATATAATAAATAAGTTAGAAATAATAATGAAGTAAGTAGTAAAGAGTTTTGATTTCTATCATATTCTCTCCTTGTAGCAAGTCTCTGGAGTCCGACAAACTCTAGATGACTATAAAAAACCAAGGAATTTAATGGTGCTTTTTGCTCCAGCTATTCGCTGTTCGTTGTCTGCAGATGCATCGCTCTCAGGAAGTACTTACTTCATTATTATTAAGGGGGAAAATTTTATCATAACACCTATTTATAGCAGGGATTATTTTCATGGGAAAATCCTTGGAATGAGTCCGATTGATGAGGTCCCTTTAAAAGAAGATGTTCAAGATTATTATGAAACATTTAATATACTGGTAAATAATAAAGAAAGAACAATTAATGCAGTTAATAAGAGAAGTTTATTGTATAAATTACAAAAGAAATTTTTAAATAATTATTTAGAACATATACCTTTACCAGATTGTGTATGTGGGTTTGTAAAAGAAAAGAATTATTTAGATTTTTTAATTCCTCACTGTAAAAAAAAATATTATTTAAGAATTGATATAAAGGATTTTTTTAATTCTTTAAAGGAAAATTTAGTACGTGACTGTTTATCAGAATATATTGATACTCCTAATGAAAATGAAAAAATCCTTGATGAATTTATTTCTATTACTACTCTTCATGGTAGTCTTCCTCAAGGAGCAATAACATCTCCTCAATTATCAAATATATTGATGAGAAGAATTGATATAAGATTTAGAAAGTATTGTGATAAATTTAAAGTTCAATACACTAGATATGCAGATGATATGCTATTTTCCTCAGATAATCCTGAGATAACCAAATCCTTTTTTATAGGTAAATTAAAAGATATATTAAAGGATATAAATTTGAGAATAAACTCAAAAAAGGTAATTAAAGGTAAAGATAAAATTATTTTAAACGGTTATATAGTATCAGATAAAGTTTCTTTAACAAGAAAAAAATTAAAGACACTAAATACGTTACTCTATGCGTTTGAAAATAATGGCTCAAAAAGAAAATATCCTAAATCATTTATAGAATTTAAAAATAGGTTAGAATCAGTCAATCCTAATTTAGTTGATACATCTAAAGGAACAGCGAGGTTTAGAGTACGAATTATAAATTACTTAGCTGGATATAGAGCATATTTATTATCGTTAAATGAATCATCAATAAATGAATATACCTGTGATTTTTCTAGAAAAATAGAAAGAACGGAAAAGGCTTTAGAAATATTATCTAGTATTAAATTATAATATACAGGTAGAATTCCTATTTAATTAATAATAAGATTCTATCTTTTGTAACAAAAATCATAAATCCTAGTTTATCTAGAAATAAGCATATATACATATATGATAGACTGAATTAAAGAAGTGGTTAAAGGAAGAGCAGATATTTAATCTGCTCTTTTTTTATATATTCTTTGGCAGAAAGATTTTACTATATTGATTACTGCCCTTTCCTCCCATACTAATTCGAACTTTTTCAACTATTAATAGAGTTCTTATAGATGATGCTAGAAAAAACCTATTCTTCAGCAATTAATGGATGTACCTGTACCACTAACTAAGGAGCAAATAAAGATAGTAAAACGTGTAATGAGTATATTATTAAAGTTAGAAAAAATCGAAGAGTTTTATTCGGATTTGGAAAAAATAAAGATTTTATCTAATTTAGTACTTTCCAAAGCTTTTCGTGGTGAACTTGGAACAAATGACCCAAGTGAAGAAAGTGCTGTTGAATTATTAAAAGAAGTACTACAAGAAAAAGTTAAGTAACTGTATGATAGCATCCAAATTGGTTGGATGTCTTTTTTGGGATGCAGACATACCATTCGAGGTGGTGTTTAAGAGGTCTGATGATGTTTGTGCTTAGGAATGATTCTGATGGCATTATTTAAGCCTGCTGTGGAGTTGGTTTGTTGTGGGTAGGATGTTATAAAAGACTACTCTCATGCACAAACAAGCATTCGGTAAATTTCCGACACGACTCAAATAAAGGTATTCTTAAAGATTGATAAGTAAATTAAATATGTTAGTAAAACACTGGTATTGTTCGAGAGAGATATCCGATGGAAGATTCTCCATTTAACTAAATTTAATTAGAAAGAGGAATAGCAAATTTGCTACTCTTTTGCTTTGTTTATGCATGGTATAATATTCCTATGTGCTTAAGTTGGAGATGGGATAATTTAAAATTACATTAGCAAGTTGCACTAAAATAAATGCAAATTACCCATGTATTGCTAGAGAGATGTATCAAGAGTCAACTTTGTTAAAAAAAGTAGTCAAATTCATTGAGCAGCAGGAGTATTTCGATTGGTATGTGATATCTGCAAAGTATGGACTATTAAGACAACATAATGTAGTTGACCCATACGACTTAACACTAAATAATATGAAAGCATCAGAAGGAAAGAAATGGTCTGAGTAAGTAAAGAATCAATAAGAAAAAAATAGAAGCTAAATCATGAAACGAATTAGATAAGTATGGGAATTTTAATTAATGTTAATAAAGTCATTTATTTCCTTAGGAGGAAAAAATATGTCGTTTTATCATGGTCTAGTAATAGGTGACACTCTAACACATGAAGAAATTGCAGATATTTTCAAGAATAATAAACAAAAGGGAGTTAAATATTCAAAAGAAACTAATACACTTGTGATTATTAGTAATCATGTTGAATCTATATATAATGATAGATGGGTTGAAGGGGAATTTCATTATACGGGGATGGGCGTAGATGGAAATCAAAAAATAGAAAGAGAGAACAAAAGAATTGCAAAATCGAAAGAGGAAGGAATAGAAGTTTATTTATTTGAAATTTTTGAATCTAAAAAATGTACATTTATGGGGCAGATAGAATTAGTATCTGAACCCTATCAGGAAGAACAAAATGATTTCAATGGAAATGAAAGGTTAGTTTGGATGTTTCCATTTAAGTCTTTAGAGAAACAAACAGAATTAAGTATACCAATATCAACTCTTTCTCATTTGGAAATACATAATGAAAAGAAAGCTAGACGATTAAGTGATAATGAAATACAAACTAGAGCAAAAAAAGCATGTGAAATAGTAGGAACTAGACAATCAACAGTAACTCACTATCAAAGAAATATATATGTAAGTGAGTATGCTAAAAGAAGAGCTAATGGGTATTGTGAATTGTGTGAAGAGCCAGCTCCTTTCATAAATAAAGATGGAATTCCATTTTTAGAAACCCATCATATTGTATGGCTTTCAAAAGGAGGACAAGACAGTATCCAAAATACAGTGGCGCTATGCCCAAATTGTCATAGAATGATGCATAGTTTAAATCTCAAAGAAGATGTTGAGAAGTTAACAAAAATTGCATTTCATCCTTTAAATAACTATTTCGAATAAATAAATACAATTACATTTCATAGGTATGAACAAAGTGGTAGCTATGGCACAATTTTGATTTCCGCTTGCTAAGATAAAGAAACAAAGGTTTTTCTTAATATCAACAAAGCTATGAACATTGCTTTGAATGAGGGACAACAGAAGTACATGAAATGGCATCTAGAAGACATTTTTAAAGAAAAAAAGGTGGAATTGAGTCTTAATAGGTAGTTAATCAAAATAATAATGGCTTCACATTCAACTGGTTTATTTAAATGCTCTTGGCAGAATATCTCTAGTTCCAACTGCAAGAGAGTTTTTTAATGATAAAGGGGGAAATAAATGCAAACTGTAAGATATCATAACCAACTATATAAAGAAATAGAAGTAACAAAAGAGAGAATTGCAAGCTTGATTAGTCATGGGTTAACTAAAGGGCAAATCAATGAGTTTGCAATTAAGAAGGTATTTGAAGAAAAAATCCCTGAGAATTATGGGGTTTCTAGAGGTTTTATTGTTACTGATTCGTGGGAGTCGACAGAAATTGATATTATTATATATGATAAATCCTACCCGACTTTATTTAAGACTGGGGACGTAATAATAGTAACTCCAGATGCTGTTAAGGGATTAATAGAGGTAAAAACTAGATTAACTTCACAAGAATTAATGGAGTCCTCAGAAAAATTAGGGAATATTGCAGAGGTTGTATACAATTATAGGTCCGAAATATTAGGTGCACCAATAACAGATAATCCCCGCTTTGATTTAAAAGAAGAAATTTTCGTGGGTATTATAGGTATTGAGGGACCAAATTTTAAATTTAGTACCATTGAAACACATTTGAAAAACGCAGCAAGGGGATTAAAAACTAGAGTTGTAAATCATGTGTCAATAAATGAAAAGAGTTTTGTAAAGTATTTTGGTAATACTAGTGAACTTCCTTCTGGATGTGGATGGCATATTTATAAATTCACCGACCCATTAGCACCTGCGTATTTCCTAAGTAACTCGTTATTTTATTTAAATTATTCTTCTGTTATTAACAATACAAATGTTTGGTTTCCTTACGAATCAAAAAATCCATACTTCAAATATAAATTTTTACTTTAGAAGAGATTAAATCCTAGTTATTCTCTTCAATTTAATAAAATTTTGATTTTATTAGGCATACTAAACATTATTATTAGTTTGTTTTGTTAACACATATCATTGTCAAGGATATATTTTTGAGTTACTTAATATAAGAGAACATTTTTTTAAAAGGTGGAGTATGTGGATGGTGGAGTTGGCAAATTTAATATATAAAGAATTAGATTCTTTATCATTGGAAGAAAAAATCAATCTTCTGGAAAAGGAATTTAATATGTACCAATCAAATAGGACGATTCAATATGAAATAAATGATTTAAACGAAAATACGATTATAAAATTATTAGAATCAGTGATGAATGCTAAATCAAGTTTTCAAATAACTCAGGGAGGGGAATATCCTGCAAAACTTGTAGCGGATATTTACAAATATTCTAACTTTGGAGAAAGTGAATTTTTCGACCATCTAAAGATTCTTTATTTGAATGATTATATCGAATATGTCAAAGTTGAAGAGTTCGATATTAAAGAGGAGTCACCAGAAGTAATCTATGATAATCATTCCCAATTTGATACTACCCTCCAACTTAGATTTAATCTACATCGCTTATACAGAACTAATAGGGAATTATTTAATGAGGAGAGGTATATTGGTCTTGAAAGTATTGGGTCAGAAGCTAGAATGTATTATAGATTTTTAGATTATGGCACAATAATTGATAAGATATGTTCTTATGAAACCCTTATGAGATTATCAAATAAAGGAATGCATTATTTACATTTCTTTACTAGTAAAAGAAGTATTGAATTAATGCATAAGCAGGAAGATATGTTAGAAGCAGTTAATGAGGCAACAACTGAACAAACTCGTATATTAGACTCATTTGAACAACATAAAATAGAACAAGATAATAATATAGAATCTATACATTCTCTAATAAATAATCATAGTGATAAAATTAAAGCTTTTTATAAAGACATAACGACTATTCTTTCAATAATGGTAGCTGCATTTGCTGTAATTGGAGTAAATCTTAGTGCCATCCCTAAAATAGATAGTAATTTCACCGCAAATGTATTAGCTTTGAATTTCTCACTAATATTATGTTTATTAGTTCTTTTTTATATATTACGAGTAATTGTATATGATGCACCAATTAACAATAAACATTTTTATTCAATTTTTTCATTTGCTATTATAGGAATAATTTGTGTATTTATCTTTTTAGGATTCAATAATGAGAGTAAGATTGACGTTATTGAAAAAAAGTATCAAAAAATGTTAAGTAATTATACAAGTAAAAGTGAAGAAGAAATATCCATAATGAAAAGACAGATAGAACAATTGGAAAAACAAAAAAAGTAAAACATTATGGAACAGTTAAAGGCAGAAGGCAATAGCTTTCTGCCTTTTCTATATACCTTAATTCATACCCAAGTTAAAATATGAGTTAGATTGATTCTTTTATGTTTATGTATTTAATAGGATTTTGTGCGCTTTTGGGAAAATAGTGTTCTACAGATTTCCCTATATAGTTAGTTCTTATTGCTTCCTCTGCTTTTTGACCGATAAATTCCCATCTATTGATTTCATCATCAAAGGAGCCTCGTGAATTAAATGTGCTTCCAGCTTGAAACCAAGCTAAAACCTTATAGATTTCATGAACAATCCCATCAAATATTGCGAAAGCATATTTTACCTTATCTTTATCATTTCCTATTTTCCATACTCCTCTTGTTGCATCATAAAGTTCAATATCGGTCATGTCGTAACGAAACAAACGATTTATCCGAATTAAAATTGCTGGTTCTTCTATATTGACTTGCTCTCTTTCATAGTGTGATATTAACTGGTTTATTTCTACTCTTCCAAAAACGCCGCTTTGCCAACCACGGACTCTATTTGTTAATTGTTCTTTTCCAATTAAATCAATTATAGCTGCCTCTACTTTTAAAGCCGTATGTTCGTCTTCTAAGCCATGGATAAGAATTTCAATTTTAGGTTCTTGCCCTCTGTCCCTAATAAGCTTAATTAATCGGCTTTTCTCTGTATCTCCAGAGCTGTTTAAATGAGAAAATACCCGATTCCCAATACCTTTTCCTACATAAAATATATCATTAGTCTCGGGGTCAGAGTAAATATAAACATAGTACTTTAACTTACTAATAACCTCTTTAGAAAATTGTTTGTTCATATAAATACCTCTCTCACACTAATTTTTAACTGCTAAAGTTTGTGCAAGTGCGAATTTTGACAATATTCCTATATTTTAATACAGAATTACAACATCTCTTTTGAATTTCAATAAGAATGTTTGTACCAGAAGGTACACAATACGGGACGAAATTTGTGACATGATAAAATCAACATTTTATTAGTTTGAAAATATTACTACCATTTTTTATCTGAATCAAAAGTAGCAATGGGATTTTAATACACTTAAATCATAATAGAATAATGTAAGTTAATCTAAATGTTCTTTTCAAACAACTAGATATTTTGAAATATCAATTGTATCTTCTAAATCGCAAAGCCTACTGTTCATTGCAGCTTCAATTGCCTCAACTAATTCACTATCACTTAGTCCTATCTTAGAAAGAGCGTTTTGAACCTCGTCATAAATATTCTCTCTTATTTCATCAGGAAGTTGACAAATATACTTTGTTTTCATTTTATTCGCTCCTTTTTTTATACCATTGTGCGTTACCAGAATCTTTTTTAGTAGGCACTATAGGCAGCCATCCACCTTTTTCTACTTTATGAATAATCATTCTTCCTAAAGTTCTTCTAGCTGAAATATCAATGTTTGCCCAAATGGTGGAATCGAAACAATCACGTACTCTAAATTCTTTACTATCTTTTCTTTTTGAAACAGCTTTTTCAAATTGCTTCAAAAGTTCTTCGTAATCAAAGGTAGTCTCTGGTTTCTCGTTAAAGAGTAAATAACGTAGATATTCTGGAATACTTGCAAAACCATTTTCCAATGCCTTACCATAAATATCCTTATATTCTTCATCTGAAAAATTTAAGCGAACAAGCTTCAAATTAATCACCTCGTTTAGTTGTTGTTGTAAGTGTACATCAACAATGAATTGAAGTCAATTCTAAATTTCGTAATTTGGTTTCAATGGCTGTTGAGATGAAAAAGTCGTCTGAAAGTTGTAAGTTTTAGACACCTTGAAAAAATACTTAAAACACATTAAAAATCTTACTTGAAAATATCTAAAAGTTAGTCTAGAATTAAATGTACAAAAGATATTAGACTTTTAGATAATGGAGGTATAGGTGTGGGTGAATTAATAGGTTATGCACGTGTCTCTTCATTGGGGCAGGATTTAGAACTTCAGGTAGAAAAGCTGAAGGAATACGGTTGTGAAAAGATATATAAGGAGAAGGAAAGTGGTGCTAAGTCAGATAGAAAAGAATTAGGTAAGGCGTTGGATTATATAAGGGGAGGTGATAAGCTGGTTGTCTATAAGATTGATAGACTTGCACGTTCAACTTTTGATTTACATAAAATTGCAAGGGAACTGAAAGCAAGGGATATAGGGTTAGTATTTATTAAAGAACAGATTGACTTCACTACACCATCGGGAAAACTCATGTTTACTATGTTGGGTGCAATAGCAGAATTTGAACGTGACTTAATTAACGAGAGAACAGCAGAAGGGCGTGCAAGGGCAAAGAAACAGGGTAAACATTTAGGACGTAAAGGAAAGGATGAAAAGGACGTTAGGAAGGCTGTAAAGCTGTATCAGGATAGAGAAAATAATGGACTTAGTGTAAATGATATAGCAAAAATGACTGGTGTACCACGTAGCACGATTTACGCTAAAGTAAAGGAATTAGTAGAATAAGATGATTAAAAGTCCACAGTCTATGCGAAATGCATTGTTGTTGCTAAGAAAAAAGGAGTCAAGTTCGGTCGTCCAGCGGTTAAATGAAATTGTCTTTGGTTTATACATTGAACTACTTCTACTTAATGTTAACTCCGCAATGAAGAAAAGTGAAGAAAGTGATACTAGGATTTATCACTCAATTAGATAAACAAGGAATTAATCTAACAGTCGAGCAACAAGCTAATTATATTAATGACTCTAAGATATACTGTGAAGAAATGGTATATAAAACTGAAGATGAAATTAATGATGGTGCTTTAGAATACATTACAAGTCAGATTCATTATGGCATTTTACGATAATAAAAAAACAAAAGCAAAGGATGATTCAAATGCAAGGTATTTTAGGAGCAGTTGGTAAAGCGTTAATCACATTACAAGAGGCTGGAGAAGTAATTATTGAAAAAACGGATGAACTTTATCTTGATGAAATTACATACTATGTTGAGGAAACACTAAAAGGTGTTAAGGCAGCTTATAAAACTGAAGAATTAGTACCAAATTTAAGGATGAAGATAACTTTACAATGAATAATTGGATACTGCAGATGATTAGTTCAGTATTCTGAGAGGCAGTGAGGAAATATCTCTCTGTCTTTTTATTGTGTATTTATAGCAGCTTCATTTTGTAGTTACAAAATTAAATACTTACCGTGGTAAAAGAATAAGCTAATGATAATTAATAAATAACGAACTTTTGTTTTAATGGTATGTACAATCACTAATGAGGATATGCGGGGGCATATTCCCACGTTTTTGGAAGTACTTTACAGCGAAAACGACATGGGTAGGTGCAAGTCTGCACCACGATTTTTTTCGATTCCATCCATTCGAATATCGAATATCCTCTCATCATCCTAAAACCTAGCTAATCGCCACAAAATCTTAATCGAAACCCTATCGAGAATAGTACAAAAAACTATAGCAAAATCAAATGATTTTCACTTTCTATTCCCTTTACTTTTAGAAAGTGAATAGTGGTAGGTGTATAAGTGTGTGAATAAGTAAAAGACCACAATAAAGCGGTCTTTTCTTTGTTAATAATATACTTCTAACACATGTTCGATATTAAAAAGTTAATGAGTTTGTGTATCATGCTTTTGAACAAATTCCATAAATTCGCTAGCTTTATAGCTTGAGAATTTGTTTAAAAAATATTGCATTCCAACTAAGCTAGAAAACGTTTTGGTAGTCAATTTCTTATCAATATGATATTCAAATTCACTTTGTGATTGAAGCATGTAAATATGAAGGGTGAAGGTATCATCTTTAGCACTCATTACGAGCATACCAAGTACTGGGTTTAAAGCGTTAACTATCATACCTTCAAAATCAAGTTGTTCCAGTAGTTCATTATCGATTACGAGACTGCAATTACCAACTTTCAAGGCTTATTCCTCCAATTTTTAGACTTCAACAATATTCTACTTGATTTATGGCTTGATTGTCATATTTTTACAAAAAAGTCGGAATTTAGACATAAAGCTTTTGTCAAATATACAAACTAATCTCTACACATTTATGAAAGATATTAAAATAATTTAACTCTGAAGTTCCGTTTTCTGCCATTCCATGATAAGTTTTACTGAGAAATGAAAAAAGGAGAGGCTACTCAATATGGAAACAAGAACTTATTTTGAGTTAAGAAGGTTTGTTGAAAATCTTTATAATAGTAAAGATAATCAATCGTTGAAGCGATATTCCTTCAAAAATAAAGAAGGGCAGATTCATATTTATAAAAATACTCCGACAGAACTTCCAATTGTTTACGGTGAAGGTACTCTTAATGAGCATAGCATTGAACTGAGGGTTCCTGGGAGATTAACATTTAAACACAGAATAACAGGGGATATTACAGATGATATCCAAAGGTTTGATATTAGGATTAGGTTGAAAAATAAAAGATGGAACGAATTTATAACACCAAAGCATACGGAAATTGTAGAGGATTTGTTCAATAAGATAGCTTCTGTTCAAAATGAGGATACAAGAAAAAAAACGTATAATGCTCTTGCTACAATCCTACAAAATATATATTTTGATTTATACCCATTTAAGCGATTAAATATGAAAGAAGAAGATAAATATCAGAAAGAATATAAAGGGTTTAGCTTGCCTGAATTGGTAACATTTATTAAATGGTGTACGCTTCAAGAAGATATTAATTTTCCATCAAACAATAACTATGGGAAGGATGACTGGGGAAAAGACTTATTATTTGCTAGATACTATGAAGCAATTAACGCAGGTTTATATCAAGATAGTAGATTGCTTAAACAGATATTAGTAAGAACAAATAATCATGGTCAAGATAAACCAGCATTAATGGATAAAAGGATATATCAAGGTACATTAGCTACTAGATTTGATTTAGAGAATGTGTGGGATTTATAAGTGAATTTAGTAAGTTATGCTTATTCTGGAAAATAAGGTAATCTATAAGGGTTAAATTATTAAAATTATTGAGGATGAAGTTAATGGCTGGCTATATATTTAACTTGGATAGTGATGAATCCCTAGTTTATTGTATTGAAAATGGTGTATATGGAACTAAACTAAATATCCCAGATAATAAAATTTGGAGAAAAGAACATGAGGGTACTTTTGCTGATTATCTTAGTATGAAAGAAGGAGACAATGTTTATTTTTTTAGGGATAGAATGATTTATGGCATTGGGGAATTAATCAATTTTGGATTCGATTGCAAATATTTGAATTTCCCTAATGCTGACTTGCCAATAAAAGTAAACTTTTTTGATGTAAGGGATTCAATGTTATTGAATGTGAATTCTGAAAATGTTAATAATCGATGCATCTGTACTTTTCACCCTGCACCCCACTTTTTTAAGCAGGGAGTTGACATGGATGATGTACTATCTTCAAATCCAATTAATTTTAGAATGTTAAGGGCATTTTGGAAAGCTAGCTTCATAAAAATAGATGATAAAGAAAATAAAGCATTAAGAGATATAATTTTGAAAAGAAATGAAGAGTTCATTAATAAACCAGTTGGGGTTTTTAAATCTGTAATCGACTCAATTATCCATATAGCATCAACTGTTAATGAAAGTTATTCAATCACATCGAAAAATTTGTTGTCATTATGCTCTAATGGTTATCTATTAAAACATGAAATGGCAATTGAAGCGGGGATAATAGATATAATTTCACAAGGTATGGTCTCACCGTTTGGAAGATGGGATTATGTTTCTAGGCAAGTAATCGCTTCACCTTTTAAACCTATAGATTATATGGACAGAATGGATGTATTTGGGTATAAATACATTAGAAATTACGATACAATATCCAAATACTTAATTATCGAAATTAAAAAAGATAGCGGTACTAAGGATGCAATTGACCAAGTTATGAAGTATGTTGACTGGGTTAATCAAGAATATGCATATGGCGATTACTCAATGATAAACGCTTTTTTAGTGTGTAGCAATTTTCCACAAGAGGTAATTGAATATAGGAATAAGGTATGTATTAGAAACTATGTAAAAGGTAGAAGACCTGTAATTTCAGATGAATGGTCGAATGTAAGATTAATTAAATATGAGTTTGATACTAATAACAAAAAATTAAATTTTAAAGAAATTAATTAGAATAAAGCCAACAAAGGGGAATAAATAATGAAGTGGAAACTTGTAAACATGATATTACCTGTCATCCTTTTATTTGTAACGTCTGCATGCTCCCCCACAACGAAAAGTACTACTCAACCAGAATCGCAAAAAGTAGAGGAAATAGTGGATAATTCACAAAAAGAAAAAGAGTTTCAACAAGCTTTACAGGAATATATTGATGAGAATTTCGGCATAAAAGGGTTGGAAACCTCATGGTATTCAAACATTAAGGGATATGAGGTACATATAGAAAAAGAAACGGTAGTGAAGGTAAGAACGGACTTAGCTATAGAAAATACTAAAATTCAAGGTTTGACAGGAGCCTTTTTGGGCTTTCTAAATGACAAAACAAACACATATAGAGCGGATAAAGTAGTATTGGTTGATATGAATGGAAATATTATATTAGAGAAAGAGACAATACTTAAACCATAGGGTAGGAGTAATCTCAAAGATTTCCTTGGTGAAAACAGGTGGGATAGACTGAGAGATATCTAGAAGTATAGCTTTTAGAAAGTAATATTACATGTAGGAAATATTTTTTGTTAAACATAGTATCGGCACGTTAATGAAGGGAAATGCATTATTCTTTTAGGAAACTACATTTTGTTTTTCAAATTACGAGGTGGTTAAATGTCATATATATATTCTGATTCGTGGACTGAACAACAAATATTTGATGTGGCAGAAGAACTTGTCGGAAAGAAACTTGGAGATTTAGATAAATCGGGTTGGTTAAAAAAGAAAAAGGATAAAGGCTGTATTGGAAATATGATTCAAGCTGACTTTTTCGGAATTCCGGCAAACTCAATCAAAGGTTCAGATTTTGTACATCATCACATCGAATTGAAAGTAACACCTATTCTTAAGAAAAAAAAGGTTGGATTCAGCTCTAAAGAGCGTCTTGTTCTGGGAATGATTAACTATATGGAAGATTATAAGATTCCATTTGAAGAAAGTGTTGTAAATAAAAAGGCACAAAGCATGCTTTTAATTTTTTACCTTCATGAAGAAAACAAACCTGTTGAAGAATTTAAAATAATTAAGACTGCACGTTTTCAATTACCTAAATATGATGAGCCACAAGTTCGATTAGATTACCAATCAATTATTGATAAAATCCAGCAAGGTGAAGCTCATGATATTAGTGAGAAACAACAGAAAATATTGGGTGCATGCACGAAAGGCCAAGGAAAAGGAAAAGACCTTGTTAAACAACCCTTTTTTAAAGAGAAAGCAAAATCACGAGCATATTCTTATAAAGTTGGTTACATGTCTGCTTATTTTAGAAATTTAGCTACACCTGAGCAGGTTGAACATATTGATGTTCCGCCTCAGAAATGCTTCCTTGATACAGTAACTGAAACCTTAGATAAATATAAAGGAAAAACTGATGAAGAAATCCAAAAAATTTTACAAAAGAAAGTAAAAGGGAAGAGTAAGCTATTCAATTTAATTGGTTTCATGTTTGGTACTAAAGGAAATCTAAATCATACTGAGGAGTTCTTGAAAGAAGGATATGCTATAAAAACTGTTCGTGAAAGACTGGATAAGACTAAGAATCAAGATATGTCATTTCCAAATCTTGACTTCACTGAAATAGCAAATGATGAATTTGAGGAATCTACTTGGTATGGATGGTTTGCTGAAACAAAATATATACTTACAGTGTGGGATGAATACGAGAGTGGTAAAAACATTTTTGTAGGATATAAAATTTGGGTTCCTGACGAAGAATTACTTAAAATAGCCTCTAAACTATATTATCGAATAAAATATATGCTAGATATGGACTTAATTAAGGTAAAAATTAATGAAAAAAAAGGCAAACACGGTGAATGGAAGGATAACATACCTGGAAGAAAAGCAGACTATCCACCATTTCAAATTCGTCCAAAAGGTTCTGGTGAAAGTGTATTTGTAACATTACCTAACGGTTTAACATTAAAGAAAAAATGCTTATTCATTAATAAAGAATATATAAGAAAGATTATCGGGATAATCTAATTGGAACACAAAATGTGAGTGCCTTTCTTTTGTTTTATTGCATGGTGTATTCTATTTACGAAAGTTATTGTTGACCAATTCAACCGACCACTTTACAATAGTAAAT
The DNA here is from genome assembly GCF_031988165.1 of Neobacillus sp. Classification (NCBI taxonomy): domain Bacteria; kingdom Bacillati; phylum Bacillota; class Bacilli; order Caryophanales; family Bacillaceae; genus Neobacillus; species Neobacillus sp. The sequence goes on along the minus strand of NZ_DALZYO010000012.1, from coordinate 52,746 downwards.
GTAAACACTAGAAGGTTAGTGGTCAGTTGTTCTAAAAGAATTTGTAATTCCTAAGAAACCTATATATATCATGACTTTTCTACTCAGCTGGGAGAGCGCAACCTTGACAGGGTTGAGGTCGGGGGTTCGAACCCCTCACAGGTCATCATTATTCCTAACATCCATTGGATGTTAGGATTTTTTGTTGTTTGTAAACTAATGTTAGGACATTTGCAGATCTGTTTAACATGAAATATTCTATATAATTTTTAAAATAACAAGAGCTGTAATCATATGATCACAGCTCCAAATTTTATTCAGATTCACCAACGACTGTGAATCTTTCATTAATATGCTGAGGATTTTCAATTTCATTCAGAACGGCTATTGCATAGTCAGCATAGCTGACGTAGCTATCGCCTTTTGAATTAACCAGTAGGTTATCTTTTCCTGTTTGATAGGCTCCAGTTCTTTTTCCTTCAGGATCAAATACTGCAGAAGGACTGATGAATGTCCATGTTATATCTGTTGTTTCCTGTAATTCTTGGAGATTTCGTCCCTGACCTTTTGCTGTTGGTTTAAACATATCAGGAAAATCAGGTGTGTCGATGACCTTAATCGTTTTGTTTTCATCTACATAAAGACTACCTGCTCCTCCGACAATAATCGCTTTTGTATTTGTTCCTTTAAGCGCCTCAATGAGAGCATGACCAGCGTCAACATGAACTTGCTCTTCACCTAGTGGAGCACCAAAAGCATTCACTACTACGTCAAACTGCTTTACATCGTCTGATGTTAGGTCAAATATATTTTTTTCAATCACTTGTACACTTTTGTCCTTAAGTTTTGAACCGTCTCTTACAATGGCTGTTACTTGATGTCCGCGGTCGACTGCCTCTTTCAAAATAAAACTACCTGCTTTGCCACTAGCTCCTATAATGGCAATATTCATTTTTTTATCCTCCTTTTGGTTAATTGTAACAATAATAGTTACAATTTGGTGGTGAAAAAATCTCTTTATTCAAAGAGATCATGTAATATGTCATCAAGTGTTTGCCTAGCTAATTCATTTTCCATCGCGCTCTGAGCACACATGAATTTGTTTTCAAGTGTTGCTTGAATATTTCTACCCACTACACAATCAGGATTGGGGTCTTCATGCATGGCAAAGGTTGTTTCAGCTTTTCCTTGAACCGCTTTATAAATCTCCAACAAAGTAATATCGATTGGGTCTTTTGTAAGATTAACTCCAGGAACTCCTGCCTGTGATGTTAACAGTCCAGCTTTTTTTAGCATACTGCTTATGCGTCGGATGACGACTGGATTCGTATTAACACTACTCGCGATGAAATCTGAAGTGGCTCGAGGTTGAAAGGATGCTAATGCCAGAATATGAATCGCAACAGCAAATCGACTATTTTTCATAGGAACACCACCATGTAACAATTATAGTTACAAGTAATATTGTTTGTCAAATTATTTATTTTTATACAGGGAAATTACAAAAAAAATTCATCCTTAACTTACAGTTGAATGATGAATTCAGCTTCATCCTATTATGAATAGGCTAGTCCAATCTTCGATCACAAATTTCAAATAATGGGCACTTCTCACATATCGGGGTTGCTTTGCAATGCACCTTCGCATGTTCAACGAGAAGAGCATGGAATTCATTATATAATTTCACCTCGCTAGGCAATACTTTTTCAATTTGTTTTCTAAAGGCATCGTATGATTCAGGCATATTATTTCCTAGGCGGTAAAAAATTCGCCTTGCATATGCGTCCACTATAAAAATGGGAGTATCAAATGTATAAAGCAAGATAACATCAGCCGTTTCCCGGCCGATCCCCTTAATACTTAACAGCTCATTTCGCAATGGAAGCCTATCCACTTTTTTTATCTTATGGATATCATAATCATAGGTTTTAAACCATTCCATATATGCCTTTATTCGCTTTGCTTTAATATTGAAAAAGCCGCTTGGTCTTATAAGTTGGGCAAGTTCTTCAATGGGTAATTGGGCAACCCCTTCAGGATACAAAAAGGGTTTAATATTTATTAATGCCTTGTCCACATTGGACCAACTTGTATTTTGAACGAGTATGGAGCCTATCATCATTTCAAACGGTGTCTCAGCTGGCCACCAGCCTTGAGGACCGTAGTGTTCAAATAATTGGTTGTAAATCAATTGATAATCGTACTTCATTTAATCACCGATTTTCTTCCTATGCCTATATTCGCTTATGCGGATATGAATTTTTGGAGAATTTTTTAGTAGAGAACACGCCATAAATAAAAAGTTGCATATGCTTGCCAATTCGCCCACTTTAATGAAAGTTTTAAGAGCTCTTCTTTTGAGGGCTTTTTCTCTGAACTGGTAAGATGCTTGATGGCGTTATGCAGTCCGACATCATCAATCGGATAAGCCGAAGTAAATCGTAAGCAGCGCATTAACACGTAATTTGCAGTCCATGGACCAATCCCGCGTATTTTGGTTAAACTTTTTTCCGCTTGATTAAGGTTTTCCATTCTCGATAATTTCTCCTTCGTTAATTCCCCGTTGGCCATTAATTGGGCAATGCCAATAATATATTCACTTTTTTTTAAGGTCATTTTAATATCAGCTAAATCTGCAGGTGTTAATGGAGCGATTTGTTCGTAGGTCGGAAAAATCCAATAGTTCTTTCCATTCCATTCGATCGAATCGCCAAACTTTTCGACAAATTGTCTTTTTAAGGTGTAGGCGAATGCTAGATTAATTTGCTGCCCTAAAACTCCCCAGCAGAGGGCCTCAAATAAATCGGGAACGCCAATCACTCGTAATCCGTAAAATTCTTGGACGGGCTTTTTAAGAAGCGGGTCTGCTTTTGCCATTGCGTAAAATGGTGTTAAATCGCGATCAAGATCAAACCATTCACGAATGTACCTTACAACCTCAGCCAGCTCCGTCTGTTTATGCGGTCTTGAATCTCCTAAAAACTGAACAATCATTTGATTACGTTCATTTACCTGTAACTGTACTAAGAAACGCATTTCTCCAAGGACTATTACCCTGGTGATAATTTCGTTTTCGACTTCAAACATACATTCCTTTTTGTTGCGTTCTAAATAGCCGAGATTTACTTTCATATTAAAATCGACTGGCAACTCCATCACAATATCATCATTGAGTTTTTGCCAACAGTCATTTGTGTTCTTTACATCTGCCACGTTTAATCCTCCTAATCAATTTCTATTATTATCACAAAAATTAATTTCGTGATCTTGCTTCTTTATTCTGTAAAACCTAATTTTTCAATGAAATCGGGTTATATTGATAATAACAAAAAACTGGAGGGAGTCACCATGGTTCAAGATATTCAATCCCGTATACAAAGTTTAGATTGGGAAGCAATTCAAAAAGAATTAGATGAACAAGGTTTTGTTAAGCTGCCCCCGATTTTAACGGAAGAAGAATGCGAGTCTTTCATAGAACTTTATAATGATGAACAGTCGTACAGGACGACCATCAATATGACAAGATACCGCTTTGGTAGCGGAGAGTACAAATATTTTTCTTATCCCTTGCCTAAGTTTGTTCAAGGGTTACGAGAATCGTTTTATCCAGAGCTAGCCAAAACAGCAAATCGTTGGTTGGGGTTTTGAAAAAGTCAGAACAGTATCCGAATACACTTGATGATTTTTTAATGACATGTGAAGAAAAGGAGCAAACGAGACCAACACCATTAATCTTAAAATATGAACAAGGTGGATTCAATTGTCTGCATCAGGATCTATACGGGGAAGTATTTTTTCCATTTCAAGTAGTCTTTATCCTGAATCAATACGATCAAGATTATACGGGTGGGGAATTCCTCCTCGTAGAACAAATTCCTCGTGCCCAAAGCAGGGGACATGTCCTTACAGCTGAACAAGGTGGTGCGATAATTTTTCCGACGAACTATCGTCCTGCCCAAGGGAAAAAAGGTTATTACAAAAATACACTCCGCCATGGTGTTAGTACGATTACTTCTGGGAAACGGTTTGGTTTAGGGATTATCTTCCATGATTCGAAATAATTATAAAGTTTCATTATCTTGCTTTTTTATCTTCTGAAACTTACATTCAGTTTAATCCGAAATTATAATAGTAGTAGAGGTGGTCTAAATGAGAATTGAGTTCCAAGAGGATTCTAGTGATGAAATTTTGACAGATGAAAAGTGGCAGGCCATTATCAATAACGATAAATCGTACAATAATCAATTTTTCTATGCTGTTAAGACAACGGGGATATTCTGTAAGCCGTCATGCAAATCACGCGTTCCAAAAAAAGAAAATGTACGTATTTTTCAAAGCGCAGACCATGCACTGTTTGCAAAATATCGTCCATGCAAACGCTGTAAACCTACCAATGAACGATTACCTGACAGCGAATGGGTTGACCTCATCACACAATACATTGATAACAATTACACGGAAAGACTGACGCTAGAAATATTGGCGGATATTAGCCATGGAAGCCCCTATCATTTGCACCGGACTTTTAAAAAGATTATCGGCATTACGCCCGTTGAATATATTCAACAGATCAGAATAAATACGGCCAAAAATTATTTGCTTCAGTCGGATCGAGCGATTACGGACGTAGCGAAGACAGTTGGTATTTCAAATACGCCTTATTTTATTACTCTATTTAAAAAGATAACGGGACATACTCCGGCACAATATCGTCAATTACATGGAAAAATGAAATATCGGAGGGATTGAAAATTGAAAGCAGATAATAAAACACCTGTATATTGGTCACTGCTGAATTATAATGATTGGCATTTATATATTGCCACGACAGAAAATGGGCTTTGTTACGTAGGCTCACAGAACAAGCCATATGAGGAATTGTCTGTTTGGGCAGAAAAACGTTTTCCAGGCAGACCCCTTGTGGAAGATAGAGAGAAAATAAACTGCTATGCAGACGAACTAAAAGAATATTTTGAAGGGAAACGGACGACTTTTACCGTTCCGATCGATTACCATGGGACAGAGTTCCAGCTTGCTGTCTGGCAGGCACTTTGTGAGATTCCATTTGGAGAGACAAAATCCTATTCTGACATTGCAAATTATATAAATAAACCAGCTGCCGTTCGTGCAGTAGGTACAGCTATTGGGGCCAATCCAGTATTAATTACCGTGCCTTGTCATCGTGTCATAGGAAAGAACGGATCACTTACAGGTTACCGCGGTGGATTAGAGATGAAGACACAACTCCTCGATTTAGAACGGCACAGTTTAAAAGGGGGTAGTCGGGGATTATCTTAGATGCGAGATAAAAAATTTTTAGTACTGATTTCTATTAAAAGTAGCTTACTACTGTGTTTCATTTCAACGTATAATGAGGATGGATACTTTAAAGGAGGGATTTTTCGTGAAATACATAAACATCGCAAACACCGAATTAAAAGTTTCAAATATGATTATGGGCAACATGCGTTTAACACAGCTGTCATTGCCAGAAGCTGAAAAATTAATCCGTACGGCAATGGAAGAGGGGATTAATTTCTTTGATCACGCCGATATTTATGGTCGTGGGAAATGCGAGCAGATTTTTTCAGATGCGATTCAAATGAATCCTAGCATCCGTGAAAAAATGATTTTGCAAAGTAAGTGTGGTATTCGCTCTCCGGAAAACTATTATGATTTTTCAAAAGGGCATATCATTTGGTCAGTTAATGAGATTTTAAATCGCTTAAAAACCGACTATCTCGATATACTGCTTCTCCATCGACCTGACCCATTAATGGAACCTGATGAGGTCTCAGAGGCGTTTGAAGAACTTCATAGCAGTGGAAAGGTGAAGTATTTTGGCGTATCAAACCATAATCCAGCTCAGATTGAACTACTACAGAAATACATCCCGCATAGATTGGTGGTAAACCAACTGCAGTTTAGCATTGCACACACACCAATGATTGACTCGGGTATTTCTTTAAATATGAAAACTGACCAAGCTGTTAATCGTGATAGCAGCATTTTGGAATATTGCCGTTTGCATGATATTACGATGCAAGCATGGTCTCCATACCAGCACGGGTTCTTTGAAGGATCCTTCTTGGGTGATTTAGAACGTTTTCCAAAGTTGAACGAGGTGGTTGACAGCATAGCCGAGAAATATGGCGTTACGAACACGGCAATTGCTACGGCCTGGATTACTCGTCATCCAGCCAACATTCAGGTAGTGCTTGGAACTACCAATATTGAACGGATGAAGGACGCATGTAAAGGTGCCGAGATCACCTTGACGAGAGAAGAATGGTATCAGATTTATAAAGCTGCCGGGAATATCGTTCCGTAACCAGGATAATAAAATAGGGTGTGGAGGACCTCTCTTAAAAACCGAGGATCATCCACCCCTTTTTATTATTGATTATTGGCTTTGGTCATCTACCAGTGTGAAGATAACATTTTACATCTTTATACCGTTATTTGTGAGGAGAAAGTTGAGTTAAAGAATATTTTAAGTATGATTTCTGATGAAAGTATCACCAAAATTGTCTTTCACTATCATCCTGATGAAAACAAGATTCTTCTCGCAATTCAGCCGTACAAATCTAATTTATTTGTCAAAAATATTACAGGAATTGCACTGCCAAATCAGTTCAAACACCCGATAACCTCTCTGGCTTAATAAAATAATGAACCACGTTTGCATTTGAAAAGACCTGCCCTTACAAAGGAGCGGGTCTTTTTTGTAAAAAACAAGAGTTGTGCCTGACACTTCTGAAATAAATGAAACTTTCGCTAATTTTTGTCGTATAATTAATTGAAATCTTTTACATAAATGGATAGGGGTGTTTTGAATGGAAATCGAGACAAATTTGGACACAAAAAAACAGAGTCCGAAATTATTGGGAATGTTTACGAGTCCGAGTGAACAGTTTGAGAGGATCAAGCAAAATCCAAAATTCTGGGTGCCGTTAATCATTATTAGTATCCTCTATGCAATCGGAATGACGTTAATGGCGCTATCAATGGACGCGGAAACCTTGATTGGTACGGGGATACCAGAAGATCAAGCTGAAATAATTTTAGTAGTTACAAAGGTAACAATGATGGTAATGGGCATTTTTTCACCGATTATCGGTATTCTTATTAGCAGTGCTATTCAATTAGTCATTGCTAAGATTGCTAATTCACCTGTTTCCTTTAAACAATTATTCTCCATGAATACTTATATTATGATTATTGGGGCAATCGGTCTTATTCTCAATATGGCGGTTAGTTATGCCATTGGTGGGAGTCCTAAAATATATATTACTAGTTTAGCAGGTTTTCTAAATCAAGAAAAAGCCGGTGTCTTGAGTTCTGTAGAGGTATTCGCGTTATGGGGAGTTGTATTAACTGCCATTGGTCTGAATAAAACAGCACAATTTTCAAAAGGGCTGGCCTGGACGATTGCGATTGCCTTCTTCCTAATTTCGATTGGCTTTGGATTGTTAGGAACTCTAATTCAAGGAGCGCCGAAACTATAATGAAAAAGAAAACGTGGATTGCGCTAGGTATTATCAGCATAGTACTCGTCATGATTTTCGTCAGTGTATATCGTCAAGTTTTAGCAAAAGGACCTTCGGTTAAAACAACAGAAATCAAACAGGAGGAAATTTCTTCGTTATTAATGGTGCCGGGAACAGTACAACTTCAAGCGGAACAAATCGTCTATGCAACCCCTGACAAAGGGGAACTGAAGGAACTGCTTGTCAAAGAAGGACAGACTATTAAGAAGGGTACCGTCTTGGCAAAACTGCAAAATCCTCAGCTAGAATTAGAAATTGAGCAAAATAAAATAGCAATTGAATCGGCTAATTTGAAGATTAACCAAATGGATAAGAAAATGAAGGAACTAAAAGACAAAGAAAAGACTTTAGCTGAACAGATTGGAAAGGAAGAAGCAAAGAAACAAATTGCTCCGGAACAAGAACAGCTAGAAATGGAAAAGAAATTAGCCGATTTGGACTTGAAGCAAACCTCACTCCAAAAGAATATGATTAGCAAGCGCCAAGCTGAATTAGAAATTAAGAGTACGATAGATGGCGTGGTTTTATCTGCCAAAAAGCCCGACTCCTCTACAGCAACAGGAACTATGGCTGAACCCATTGTACATATAGGTAAGCTCGAAGGGATGACAGCATCGGGACTTTTATCAGAATACGATACATTAAAAGTTAATAGCGGAAAGAAGGTCATGATCAAATCAAATGCTGTGCAAGGGCAGGAATGGCAGGGGGAAATCATGAAGATTGCGATTCTCCCACAGCCGAGCCAAGCGGGAATACAAAACGGCAGTCAGGCTGTACAGTACCCTGTTACAGTAAAAATATCAGGCGATACGAAAGCCTTAAAACCAGGTTTCCAGGTCATTATGGAAATTGAAACAGATAAAAAATCTGCCATGGTTCTGCCAATTGATACGGTCCATGATGATGGAGATAAGCCTTATGTTTTTATCGTAAAGAATGGAAAGGCTCAAAAGCAGAAGGTGAAAACGGGCATTACCTCTGGTGAGAGGATTGAAATCCTTGAGGGTATTGGAAAAGGAGACCAAGTCATCGTTAATGGGCCTGATAATCTTAAGAACGGGTTGGAAGTGACAGTCAAATGATCCAGCTAGATGCTATCACTAAGTCGTTTTTGCTTGGAAAAGAAAGTATACATGTATTGAACGGGATAAGTCTTCAGATTGAGCAAGGTGAATTTGTTGCCATCATGGGTCCTTCCGGTTCAGGAAAATCGACCTTGATGAATATCATCGGCTGTTTGGATAAACCAACTGAAGGAGAATATTATCTTGGCGGGGAAAATGTATCGCATTATAACGATAAGGAATTGGCTCGAGTACGAAATCAATCCATCGGCTTTGTCTTCCAGCAATTTCATTTATTGCCTAGACTATCAGCACTAAAAAATGTCGAGCTTCCAATGATATACGCAGGAATTTCAAAAAAAGAGCGGCAGGCCCGTGCAGAAGAGGCATTAATGAAAGTAGGGCTGTCAGACCGGATGGACCACCTTCCTAATGCCCTATCTGGCGGACAAAAGCAGCGGGTGGCCATCGCAAGATCGATTGTTAATAAGCCTAAACTTATTTTAGCAGATGAGCCGACAGGGGCACTTGATTCGAAAACAAGCATGGATATCATGGAACAATTTCGGGAGCTTAATGGTGAAGGTGTTACGGTAATCGTTGTAACTCACGAGTCTGAAGTGGCGGAGTATGCAAACAGGACTATTATGGTTAGGGATGGAGTGATCCAATCTCCTGCAGCTATGGATAGGGGGCGGTTGACATGAGTTTTATGGAAAACCTTTCCATGGCATTGAGCTCGCTTAAAGCACATAAGATGCGCAGTATTTTGACGATGCTTGGGATTATTATCGGTGTCGGAGCGGTTATTATTGTGGTAGCGATTGGGCAGGGCGGCGAAGCAATGCTTAAATCACAAATTACCGGTTCAGGAAATACGATTGAAATGTTTTATCAGCCATCAGATGAAGAAGTGAGGTCAAACCCTAACGTCTTTCAGCAGGCCCCATTTAAGCAAGAGGATATCCGTGCTCTTGAACAAATACCGGAAATTAAGCGAGTTGTCGCCACAAGCACCAAAATATCTTCTGCTAGATTTCAAAAGGATACGGCAGATGTGTCGACAACAGGTATTAATCAGGCTTACTTACAATTAAATCAGTTGAAAGTAGCAAAGGGAAGAGGTTTTTCTTCAGCTGATTTTCTTGGAGGACGACGTGCCGGGCTGATAAGTAATAAATTACAGGAAAAATTATTTAAAGAGGAAAATCCAGTTGGAAAGGTTATTATGATTGCCAATCAGCCGATTGAAATTATCGGTGTCTTGGAGAAGCCGACGGGTCTTCTTGCATTTGGCTCCATGGAGGTGTTTCTGCCATTCCAAACTTGGAGAAACATTTACGGCAGCAGCGATTTTACCCAGGTTACACTTCAAGCTTCTTCTGCTGAGCAGTTGCAGACAGCTGGCAAAAAGGCTGCCAGGTTATTAAATAATCTGCATAATACAGAAAAATCCTATCAGGTTATTAACATGGAGGAAATTGCTCAAGGAGTTGGCCAGGTTACAAAAATTATGACGCTGATAATCGGGAGTATTGCTGGTATCTCCTTATTTGTTGGTGGGATTGGTGTCATGAATATTATGCTTGTTTCCGTGACCGAGAGAACAAGGGAAATTGGTATCCGTATGGCACTTGGTGCGACACGCGGCCAGGTCTTGACACAGTTCTTAATCGAATCGATGACCTTAACCTTAATCGGCGGTGTCCTTGGTATTGTTCTCGGCTGGGGAACGTCAACAATTGTCAGCTTTTTTGCAGGCTGGCCATCCTTAGTATCATGGCAAGTTGTTTTGAGCGGTGTTTTGTTTTCTATGGTAATTGGAATATTGTTTGGGCTACTTCCAGCCAATAAGGCAGCAAAGCTTGATCCGATTGATTCGCTTCGATATGAATAAGTGGTAAAAATTTCATAAAGTTGGTTTTTTAGGTGAGGCATACTTAATACGTGTCTCACCTTTTTGTGTTAGGTTGCGTGCGGAAAATTTGGCAGAAAGGGAACAGCATGATAAAATAATTAATGAAATATTCAGTTAATTAACCTTGGTTGTCCAAACGAAAATAATAGGTTAGAAGGAGACGAGTTGAGCATGGAAAGAGCGAGTGTAGCAAGTAAAGGTTATTTTGGAGAGTTTGGTGGTAGTTTTATTCCTGAGGACTTGCAGGCAGTAATGAACGAGTTGGAGGAACAGTTTTTAAAGTATAAAGACGACTCGGAGTTCATTGAAGAATTCAAATATTATTTAAAAGAATATATTGGGAGGGAAAATCCGTTAACGTTTGCTGAAAATTTAACAAAGCAGCTAGGCGGAGCTAAAATTTACTTAAAACGGGAAGATTTAAACCATACTGGTGCACATAAAATTAATAATGCAATTGGACAAATTTTATTAGCGAAAAGAATGGGTGTGAAGCGGATTATTGCGGAAACCGGTGCCGGTCAGCACGGTGTAGCAACAGCCACCGCATGTGCGATGTTTGGGATGGAATGTATTATTTATATGGGCAAGCTGGACATGGAACGCCAGGCGCTGAATGTTTTTCGGATGGAATTATTAGGGGCAAAAGTTGTTCCTGTCACTAAGGGTCAGGGCCGTCTAAAGGATGCTGTTGATGAGGCCTTGGCTGACTTAGTGCAAAACTATAAAAATACCTTTTATTTACTAGGATCGGCGGTAGGACCGCATCCATATCCAACGATGGTTAAGCATTTCCAAGCTATTATTAGTGAAGAATCCAAACGACAGGTACTTGAAAAAGAAGGAAAGCTACCAACTGCAGTAATCGCCTGTGCAGGTGGTGGTAGTAATGCCATCGGGGCATTTGCTCATTATATAGATGAAGAAAATGTCCGCCTCATTGGGGTTGAACCGGCAGAGGCACCAACATTGACAGAAGGTGTTCCGGCTGTCATTCATGGTTTTAAATGTTTAACTTTACTAGATGAAAAGGGCGACCCTAAACCAACCTACTCCATTGCTGCCGGATTGGATTACCCTGGTGTAGGTCCTGAGCACAGTCACCTGAAAACCACTGGGAGAGCAGAGTATGTAACAGCAACTGGGCAGGAAGCGTTGCAGGCTTTTCAAGTACTAAGTAAGAAGGAAGGCATTATTCCAGCTTTAGAAAGTTCTCATGCCGTTGCATATGCTTTGAAATTAGCAAAAGAATTATCTGCTGATGATGTTTTGATTGTGAATCTATCAGGTCGCGGCGATAAAGATGTCGAGCAAGTTTTTCATATGTTAAAGAAGTAGTAGAACGATGGTGTCAGGCACTAAAATCTATAATATGTAAACATATTCATAAACAAGGACGATTCGTTAAACGGGTCGTCTTTTTGCTAGTTTTATGATTAGCCATTACCTAGAAATCGAACATTTTGGGAAATCGTCCAAACAAACTTGAAAATCAAGGAAAAGCGTGAGATGGTTGAGGAAAAGGAATGGATTAACAACTCCAAGTAGGTGTGGTAATTATGATTAAGAAGAAATTTCGCCATCTGCAGCGCTCCAGGGATATTGTATATGCCTTTACCCGTCAGGGATTTGGTTATGTCATGAAAGAATTGGGGCTTTTTGACCTTTTATCTGTACCAAAAAGGATATTTGTTGAGGGAAATAAGACAGGGAACAGCAGAACGACAGGTGAGCGACTTAGGCTGTTTTTGGAGGAGCTCGGCCCAACCTTTGTAAAAATTGGTCAGATTGCCAGTACAAGGCCTGACATCATTCCTGCTGACATCATACACGAGCTAGGGAAACTTCAGGATCAAGTTTCATTATTTCCCTTTGATGAAGTTAAAAGAATTATCGAAGAAGAACTTGCTGATTCACTGGAAAATACATTTGCTGAATTTCGTGAAACGCCAATTGCTGCTGCATCGATTGGTCAGGTGCACTACGCTGTTTTATTAACCGGTGAACAAGTTGCCGTGAAAATTCAACGTCCCAATATTAAAAATATAATTGAAACGGATTTAGAAATTCTTCAGGATCTAGCGAGGCTGGCGGAAGCCCGATTAGACTGGGCGAGGAGATATCAGGTCCGTGACGTTGTCGAAGAATTAGCGAGGTCTTTAAGGCTGGAATTAGATTATGAGACGGAGGGACGAAACTCTGAAAAGATTGCCAATCAGTTTAAAAATAACTCGAAGGTCCTAATTCCAAGAATTTATTGGGAATATACGACATCTAAGGTACTAACTATGGAGTATATTGAAGGTATTAAATTAAATGAGGAAGAAAAGCTTCATCAAGCAGGATATGACAGTAAAATCCTTGGCGAAACGGTTGTTAACGCTATCTTTCAGCAAATATTGATAGACGGCTTATTCCATGGGGATCCTCATCCTGGTAATATCCTTGCATTGCCTGGGGAAGTGATTGCTTTCATGGATTTTGGGATTGTCGGCCGGTTAAGTGCAGAAATGAGAAATCATGTTGCTTCTTTTGTCATTGCAATGATGAATGAAAGTACGGATGAAGTAATCCGAGCGATTATCCGGATGGGATTGGTGCCTGACACCGTCAATCATGAACGGCTAAGAGTGGATGTCGATCTCCTCAGGGAAAAATATAGTAATGTTCCCTTTAGTGATATGAGTATTGGTAAGGCTGTTAATGATTTGTTTTCAGTTGCTTTTCGGCACCAGATTCAGCTTCCAACGGATTTAACCATCTTAGGAAAAACACTCCTGACGATTGAGGGTGTGATAGAGAACCTTGACCCAGATTTAAGTATTATCAAAATTGCTGAACCCTTTGGCAGGCAATTGGTTAAAGAGCGACTTCACCCCAAAAATGTGGCAGAAAAGGTATGGGGTCAAGTCAATGAATATAGTGAAATTCTAAATGAGTTACCGAAAACAGTAAAAGAAATTACCGCGATTATGAAAAAAGGAAGGATGAAAATTGAACTTACTACTTCGGAAATCGATTTGTTGGAAAAAAAATTAAATAGAATCAGTAACCGGTTATCTTTTAGTATTGTCTTACTTTCCTTCAGCATTATTTTAGTAGGGATCATCATTGGTGCTTCCTTATCCGGTCAAACGTCAGTGCTGTTATCAAAAATTCCAGCCGTTGAAATTGGTTTTAGTATTGCAACTGCAATGTTTCTCTGGCTCTTATTAGCCATCTTTAAATCAGGAAGATTTTGAAAAAACTGATGGTGCCTGACACCAAGTAAGCCCCCCTGTAGCAATTTGAAGCTTTGCTACCTTGGGGGCTTTTTTTTTATAAGTGCTATCAAGTATTTTTTCTTTAAGGTAGGAATATATTTAATCGTGCAGAGGAGAGGTAATTTAAATAAAAGGGGAGCAATATGTATAGGACAAGGACAAGGGTAGGTTCCTACATTGACAATAATAGATCTGTAAGTATGTCTTTATATAAAAGAGGATTTTTCATTTTTTGTGGAGCATCCCTTGTTGCGATTTCATTACAATTATTTTTAATGAAAAATTTTGTAATAGACGGGGGCATTATCGGGATAAGCATTATTCTTTCTTATATTACTCGTCAGGAAGTAGGCTTGTTTTTATTACTACTGAATACCCCTTTTTTCATCATCGCCTATTCATACTTAGGAACAAGGTTTCTATTGCTTAGCCTTTTTGCCATTCTCATCTTATCATGGGAAACCTATTTACTTGAGCCGTTTCCTGTTTTAACTAATAATCCTTTATTAGTCATTCTCCTCGGTGGTATCAGTTTAGGTTTGGGAGTTGGAATTACCATTCGGTTTGGCGGATGCTTAGATGGGACCGAGGTTTTAGCCATCTTGTTTAGTAAACGCTCCCCATTCTCCATTGGACAATATGTTCTATTATTTAATATCTTTATTTTTGGGTGCTCCATTTTCATTTTTGGTTTAAATGAGGCCATCTACTCCTTAGCAACTTTTTTCGTAGCTTATAAAACGATTGATTTCTCCATTAAGGTCCACTAAATATTGCCTCCAAAGAACCTTAGTTAACACGGTTATACAAGGTTCTTTTTTATTTTACAAAAATTGAGTTTTGACTTTGTTTGTCAAAAAAATTTCATAATATTCTGTTAAGATTTTGTGAACAGCCGAGTGCATCCTGACATAATTCGACCTCTTTCTAGGTTGAGTTATTTAAGAGATGAATAAATGGAGCGTACCCTATTTTTCTATTAAAAAATCACTGTTTTTTTGAGGAAAGGTGTCGATATTAGCACGTTTACAAAATTTCCATCCCTTACAATAATTTAAATTGTATTAAAGTATGAGGAGGTATGGGTTTATGGTTTATCAGCAAAAGCCGTGGTTAAAATGGTATGATCCAAGGGTTGAGGAATATGTAAGTGTGGAACACCGGTCACTTTATAATTTTTTAGAGAGTGCAGTGAATCGTTTTACTGACAAACCTGCATTCACATTTTTTGGCAGGGTCTGGAGCTACACAAATACAAAAGTGAATACAGATCAATTGGCTTCTGCCTTACATAACGCTGGATTTCTTAAAGGTGACCGGTTGGCAATTATGCTTCCAAATACCCCGTATTATATTTTCACCCTATTCGCTGCTTTTCGTTTAGGAGGAATTGCTGTTCAAGTGAATCCAATGTATGTAGAAAGAGAAATCGAACACGTTTTACAGGATTCTGGTGCAGAATATATGGTCGTTCTTGACACTCTCTATCCAAAAGTTAAAATGGTACAGCCATATACATCGTTAAAAAAGGTCATAGTGGTTAGTTTAGGAAGGGAAAGAATTAATCTGGCTGAAGAAGATCAATATTTTGATGAATTTTTGCAGCAGGTGGTAAATATGCCTGAAGTCGAGATCAATCCCTATGAGGATGTGGCAGTCCTTCAATATACCGGGGGAACGACTGGTGCACCTAAAGGGGTTATGCTAACCCATAACAATCTATTAGCAAATTTCAACCAGATATGTAATTTTCTTTTTAATACACGTACTTATATTCCAGAATCCTTTAAAATGATTACTGTATTGCCAATGTTTCATGTTTACGGGCTCTCGAGTGTGGCTCTTTGTGGACTTAGGGAAGGAGCAAACCAGATCGTTTTACCGAGGTTTGATGTAAAGGAAGTAATGGAACTTGTTAAGCGTGAAAAGCCGTTCCTAATGGCGGCAGTTCCAACAATGTATTTCGCCTTGAATAGCCAGCCTGGGTTAGAAGAATGCGGATTTGATGATGTGTATTACGTCGGAAGCGGTGGTGCACCATTACCTGTAGAACAGGTGAAAACGTTTGAAAAAATTACGGGCGCAACGCTATTTGATGGTTATGGCCTATCGGAGGCGGCTCCAACCATAGCGTTCAACCCTCCGTTCGTTCCAAGGAGATATGGAAGTATTGGAATTCCTGTTCAAAGTACAGTCGTAAGAATTGTCCGCCAAACGGAGGGTGGATTTGAGGATGTTCCTGTTGGCGAAGCAGGAGAGTTAATCGTTAAAGGTCCTCAGGTGATGAAAGGATATTGGAACCGTCCGAAAGACACAGAAGAGGTTTTGAAGGATGGCTGGTTGTTAACGGGTGATATTGCGAAAATGGATGAAGACGGCTATTTTTATATCCTTGATCGTAAAAAGGATATGATTATTGCGAGTGGGTATAATGTTTATCCACGTGAAATAGAGGAAGTTCTTTATCAACTTGAAGGGGTCGAAGAGGCACTTGTTATTGGTGTACCTGATGAGTACCGCGGCGAAACTGTTAAGGCGTTTATTAAGCTGAAGGAGGGATATTCCCTATCTGTCGAGGAAATTATTCAATTTGCCAACAATAATCTTTCACCCTATAAGGCTCCAAAAGTGGTTGAAATTCTTGCTGATCTGCCTAAATCCTCTGTTGGAAAATTACTTAGAAGAGTACTGCGGGATGAAGAGATAGCGAAGGTAAAAGCTTAATAGAGAATGATTTCAATAGACCGACTTTTGATAATGAAAAATGCCCAATCAATTTTTATGACTGGGCATTTTTTTCGAAATTATTGGTTTTTTAAAAAATCTAGTATACTACTATTCACGAAATCATTTGCTTCTGTAACATAGATGTGGCCGGCACCTTGAATGGTCAAAAATTCAGCGTTCGGTATTTTCTCTGCTAAAGTAACCCCATTTTCATAAGGTACAAGTTTATCTTCATCACCATGAATGACTAGGGTCGGAACTTTTATCTGGTCAATTTCATTATAGGTATTATGTGCGAGGCAGGCTTGGAGCTGGAGCATGTATGCGTATGGCTGAACAGGCAGCTCAATTCGTTTTTGGATATCCTCTGCAACTAATTCACGATGATTTTCAATAAAAGATTGACTGTAAAGGATGGGAGCAGTGGCCCAAGCCATTTCTTCCGGCGTTGCGGTGGAAGATGCTCTTGAGAGCATGAGTAACGAGACATCTGCCCCAGGTTGTACATGATTGGCTCCGCCGGAGGTTGTACAACCAAGGACAAGGGAACGGACTCTTTCAGGGTAGGTAAGAGCCAGCCTTTGGGCAATCATGCCGCCCATAGAAATACCATATATATGGGCTGATTCAACTCCAGCTGCATCCAGGATAGCCCGTGTATCCTCCGCCATGAGCTCGATGGAATACGGAGTGTTGGGTTTGCCGCTATGACCAACTCCACGGTTATCAAAAATAATTACTTTGTAGTGTTCACGAAGGGCAGGGAGAGTTCTGAACCATGACTTTGAATGGAGTGACAATCCCATAATTAATAGTAATGGATCACCTTCACCGTGAACTTCATAATAAAGATCAATTCCATTAGCATTGGTTATCGGCATATACTTACATCTCCTCATTGAATTGTTAACGGTAAATAATATGATATATTGTCCCGGTTAAGAACAAAGGAGGGGATGGAATGGAACTAATTCCCCCTAGCCTACATTTGTATGTTTTCTCAAAAAGTTGCGAAGGACTCTGTTAAACGCTTCTTTTGCTTCTAACTTGGTAATATGGCCAGAATTTCTGAAAATGACAAACTCCGAGTGTCGAATGCTTTTATGCATTAATAATTGTATCCAAACAGGGATAACTGAATCATATTGACCGCCAATGATTAATGTAGGAACTTTTATTTTAGGCAATAATTTTAGATTATTTACTTGAAGACATGCTTTTACTGATTTTAGAAAGATATCGTGATTAGGCTTGTAAAAATTAAGGAATTCCTCAGAAGTTTTTTTATTCCAAGAATTTAGGGATATGCGGGCAGCGGTGTGTTTTGAAATACGTGGATGATTGGATAGTGAACGTGCTTTTCGATAGGTTAATAAAAGATTAGCCAAATGTTTAGGAACAAAATGAAAAGTACTTACGAGCATTAAGGAACGGCACATTTTTGGAGCTTGACGATAGATTTCTTGAGCTACCATCCCGCCCATAGATAAACCACAAATGTGAGCGCTCTCAATATTGAGATTCTTTAATAAATTAATAACATCATGGGCGAAGTTTGGTATGGTTATCTTCTCATTGGTAATATGCTCACCATGTCCCCGTAAATCGGGAATAATCAAATCATACTGATCTGCAAATTCAAATTGGTTGTTCCATCCCTCTTTCACTTCTCCAAGCCCATGAATAAAAACTAAGGGTTCACCAGAACCAAAACGTAAAAAAGGAATTCCAGAGTACCGATTAGATTCATTTCCCAAATTTGATCCCTCCTATTGCTATATATAATAAATGGGATTGCCACTATTTGTAAAGTATGAATATTTACAAAATTCAAAATAATAAAGTAGTCCCATTTTCTCCTAATTGTCCACCTCAGAAATACAAATGTGTTTTCGTGGTGCCTGACACCCTATTTATAAGAGGAAAAGTCTTATAGGAAAATACCTTTTTTGGATGGGGGTTATGATGAGAAGAGGATAAGTTTTGACATTGTTCGCTGTAATGGTTTTGTTGGGATTAATAAATATTCCGACAAAGTTCGCTATTTTCCTTCGGTTTTAATAATAGTAATATAAAATAATTGTTTTTAAATAGAGGATTAAAAAGGAAATGAAATTTTCAATTCGATAAAATCAAGGAAAATTGTGGAATTGTGTCGAGAATGAAATGTTTACAAAACCATACTTTACTACAATAATCATAATTATATTAGTATTCTAATGAACAATCTAGATGACCGCTTCTTAGATATGCTCCCAATTTCCCCACATTACATTTTCACCATATTCGTGGCTTTTCGTTTTGAAGGAACTGCTTTTTAGATTAATCCAATGTATGTAGAAAGAGAAAAAAGTATCTTTTCAAGGATACAAACTCCAAATATTTGATGTTTCTTCCTATCTATATTCAAGACTAAAAACGGTACAGCCGAATACTTCATTAAAGAAGATAATCGTTGTCAGCTAAGGCGGCGAGCAGATGGATTTTGCAGACGTTGATCATTATTTTGATGAATTCATCGATAAACTTAGAAGATTATTAAGAGATCAAGAAAAATTAAGTATAAAAGCATTGTAGATAATAAGGAGGGATTAAGGATGAAGATTCAAGAATTGTTTAGCTTGAAAGGGAAAACGGCCATTGTAACTGGTGGTGGAAGAGGTATTGGGCAGCAAATTGCTGTAGCTTATGCGGAAGCAGGAGCTAATGTAGTTGTTTGCTCAAGAAATTTAGATGCTTGTCAGCAATTTAGTGATGCCCTTAAAGCCCATGGTGTGAGCTCACTTGCTTTTAAATGTGATGTTTCTAATCCGGACGACATTCAGCATGTTGTCGACGACACCGTTAAAGAGTTTGGTAGCATCGACATTCTTGTCAATAATAGCGGTACAAGCTGGGGGGCACCTGCATTAGAGATGCCTGTTGATAAATGGGATAAAGTGATGGATATCAATCTGAAGGCAGTGTTCTTATTTTCTCAAGCGGTTGGGAAAATTATGGTCGAACAACGATCTGGAAAAATCATTAATATTGCCTCTATCGCTGGAATGGGTGGTCAGGATCCGTTCATTATGGATGCAATTGGCTATGCTGTAAGTAAGGGGGCTGTTATAACGCTGACAAAGGACCTAGCTGTAAAACTAGCTCCACATAATGTCCATGTGAATGCAATTGCCCCAGGATTTTTCCCAACAAAAATGGCGAAAGCGATTTTGGACTATTCCGGTGAAAAAATTCTTGAGCGAACACCGGCGGGACGTTTCGGTTCGGACAACGATATGAAAGGACCGGCGCTATTTCTAGCCTCAGCTGCATCTGATTATGTATTCGGTCATGTCTTGGTGGTTGATGGAGGAACGACTGCTGCAATTCAGTAATAAAAAAAATATAATTTCAATTGCTATTTTTGAAACTTTTCTGAATTTCATGGTAATTAGCTTGAAGGCTTCCATTTATTGTGTTTAGATGAACGTACCAACCAGTCAGTTAAGAGGAGTAAAAATGGAATCCATGCATGAGGACCCAGTTACTTACTACAAAGAATTAGAAGCGGAAATCAATAAAAGAATTCATGCCTCTACCAACTGTCGAAGCTTTACGTTGGCTTTTGGGCAGGCACTAGAGGCTCATTTGAAACGGGCAAGGATTCACAAAAGGTTAACAACTAGGTGGTTAAATCGGTTAGAACTTCCGAATAAGGATGAAATAGCTGCAATTGCTGTAAGAATGGTAGATTATCAGGAAAAACTAGATCTTTTAGATGAGACAATCTATACCATTAATCAAAGGCAGCGAAAAAATCAGTCGCAGTTAAGATTACTGAGGAAATCAACCAAGATATTGTTGGCTTTTTTGGAAAATGAAATAAGAGTAATACAAGATGATAAATTAAAAACATTAGAAAAGGAGTTAACGGAATTAAAGCAATTATTTCAAACAGAGTTCAATAGGGAGGAAATCAACAACGACTGAAAAAAATGAAAAAGAGCTAAAAGCGATAAAGCAAGAACCTGAGGATATCGATGAACAACAGCTTTCAAGCTTGGACCTTTTTTGGCAGCAGTTGAGCAATATATTTCTTTAAGAAAAAAAGGTAGAGAGAAATATGTTGATAGTGTCAAGAAAACGACCAATGTACTATATGATAATCAAAAAGCATTTATCGATTTATTTACAAAGCAAATGAAAACAGTGATGCTCCCATTTCAAAAATATATGAAAGAAGTTACTAAAGTAACAAAACCATAATGAGGTGAAGATAGATGTCAGATAAAATGTCTTTTGATCCATATGAATCTCTTCATAAGCTCAGTCTATTGTGGGAAAAACAATTAAATGAATTCATCTATCTATGGACGAATAATAAGGAATTTGTCAAAATGACCAATTTAGGAACGGAAATTCATTCCCGCTACCTTGAAACCTTTAAAAAAAGTCAAGAGGCCCTTGCTAGTGTTTTAAATTTGCCAACGAAGAGTGACGTGACCAATGTGGCAAACCTAACCATTCAAGCGGAAGAAAAAATGGAAGCGCTTGAAGAGCAAATGTGGGAAATCCAAGATTCTGTGAGGTCACAAAGTAGGGATATTGAAAGTGTTATAGAAGTGTCAAAAGAAATTATTAAACTAACAAAACAATTAAAAAATGAGTTAGTGCAAACGAAGAAAGAACTGGCTAATTCAAAGGACTTACATGCGGAGCTTCAAGAAATGAAATTTGAATTGTTAAAACTTAATAATTTTAAGGAAGAATTTGATACGTTAAGAGGTTTGATTGAAAGTGGCAATAGAGCAGAAATTGAATTGGCCGGAGCGGGTTCGTCAAAATAAAGAAGGGAGGAGGGTACTAAATGGCGACAGAAACACCATTAAAGGGGTTCATGCCGGAATTGGATTATGAAAAAGAAATGAACCGCTGGTCTCATGTGTTTAAGTTTTTAAGTGAACCTGAACCAAAGGTTGGTCATACGCCTAGAAATGAAGTATGGCGAAAAAATAAATCAGTATTATGGCATTACCCTGCAAAGCAGAAAAAGTACGAGATTCCTTTGTTTTTCGTCTACTCCCTTTTTAATAAACCCTATATTTTAGATATTGCTCCTAAGGTGAGTGTTATTGAGGGATTAACCAACAGTGGCTATGAAGTGTATTTATTAGATTGGGGTTCACCGGGCTATGAAGACAAAAAGATTGGTCTTGACACTTATATTGATAAATATTTAAGGACCGCCGTTAAACGGGCAATTCGCCATTCTGGAGCGGATGAAATTACACTTGTTGGCTATTGTTTAGGTGGAACGATTGCCTCTATCTATGCTTCAATAGCGGAAGAACCAATCAAAAATTTGATTGTTGCTACTGTTCCAATAGATTTCAAACCATTTGTAGGACCGGATAAATGGGCAGAAGGTATGCGAAATGGCGATATGAATATTGACCACTTTATTGATGTATATGGGGTTGTCCCACCTCAAGTAGTGGATGGAATGTTCAGGGCAATTGGGGCACCGATATATTTTTCTAACTATACAATGCTATTAAGCCGGGCACATGACCAGCGGTATGTCAATAAGTGGCGTAGGATGAATAGATGGACACTTGATCAAGTTCCTTTTGCCGGCGAGGCATACAGACAATTAGCTAATAATCTCTTTAAAGAGAATAAGCTGGTAAAAGGGGAGTTAATGATTGGCAATAAAAATGCAGATTTGAAAAATATTAAGGCAAACCTATTCGTGGTTTCAGGGTCTAGAGATAATTTAATTTTAGAGGAGCAAAGTAAGCCGATTATGGATTTAGTTACAAGTGAGGATAAAACTTATTTAGTAGTAGAAACGGGGCATGTTGGATTAGCCCTATCTGGTTTGTTCGCTAAGATTGTAGACCAATGGGTTTCAACTAGGTCAAATCAGCTTTAATATTATATTGTAATAAAGTTTATTTCGGTATCATGAGAGGAAGGAATTTCCTTCCTCTCTAACTTGCCGTTTTATGTTTCTTTAAAAAGGTACGAAGTACCTTGTTAAAGGCGTCTTTTGCCTCTAGCTTCGCGATGTGACCTGTATTCCTGAAGATGACAAACTCGGAGTGGCGAATTTGTTTATGCATCAATAATTGAACCCATACCGGGATGACCGAATCGTATTGTCCACCAACTATTAAAGTTGGGATATTAATAGAAGAAAGTAACCGTAAATTATTGACCTCGAGACATGCTTCCATTGATTTAAAATAATGTTCACGATTAGGCTTGTAAAATTGGTAAAAGCTTTCGAAATTTTCCTTTGACCAAGAATAGAGGCAAACCTTGGCTGCTGATTCCCTCAGAACTTCCGGATATTTATTTTCTGAATGGGATTGCCGGTATTGTAAAAATAATTTTCCTAGCCGTTTTGGAGCATAATGGAAGGTGCTAACGAGCATCAGTGAGCGACACATTTCAGGAGCCTGACGATATATTTCCTGGGCTACCATTCCCCCCATTGATAAACCGCAAATGTGTGCGCTTTCAATTTCTAACCCTTTTAAAAGACTAATAACATCGTGAGCGAAGTTTTTTATCGAAATCTCTCCCGGTGATTGATATTCACCATGTCCACGTAAATCGGGAATAATCAAATCAAATTGATCGGCAAATTCAAACTGGTTGGACCAACCTTCCTTAACTTCGCCAAGACCATGGATAAAGACTAACGGCTCACCGGAACCAAGTCGTAAAAAAGGAATTTCGAAGCAACTTTTGAATATTTCACTCAAAGCAAATTCCCCCTAGCTGTTTTTAATAACCTATGTTTCCATCATTAGTAAAGTTTATACATTTATAAAAATCCTGATTATTTTATTATATAATCAAGCTTGACAAAATATTACATATAAGTGTAAATTACATATATAGACTAGCAATGAGAAAACCTACATACATCAGTTAAAACGTGATTTTAATACAGAAGAAAATATTATCGAGGAGGAATAAAGAAATGAGTACGTCGACTAACAAAAATGGCCAAGCAGAGACTCATGAAGAAGCTGTTGAAACCAATCGTGTAGTTGATACCCTTTGGAATCAATATGAACAATCATTGGATCGAGCTAGAAAGTATCGTGAAAGCAGGGAAGAGGGATACCTTAACACAATTAAAGAAGTGATAAGGTTCAATCAGGAATTCAGAGGTTCACTTGCAAATCTTTTTCAGGCATCTAAAGAAACAAACAACGAAATAATGAAAGGCGTTTCTAGTGCACTTTTTAAAAAAGCTGAAGATAAACAAGTGATTCGTCCTGAGTTGACAGAACAATTCGATGAATTATCCAGTCGATTTAAACAGCTGGCAGCTACTCCTATTGCAGCTGGCCTTGACCTAATTGTCCGCTTGGAAGATAAACTGGAAGAAAGCAGTGAAAACTATGTAAATTTTGCAAGACAGCGTCGTCAAGGCTTTCAGAAGGTTACGGACGGGTATGTTCAAGTTGCTAGAAACAACCATAACAAACTTGTTCACCGCTTTGAAGAAAGCTTGAAAGTATTAGTCGACGCTAAATAAAATGGAAGTAAACTCCACTGTTTAAAAGGGACAGTGGAGTTTTTTATTGGTTTCAGGCACCAGCAAACATCCATATACATGACATTTATCATGGGTTGGACATTACAGGTATGACTTTCAGCAGTTGATTTCTTTCCCTATACTTTGAGATAACACAAAGTTTAGGGAAAGAAATTTAAAAAATGTCTGAAGAAAAACAAAAGAATTTTCTTAAGCAGGTCGCACCTTATGAAAAGTAATACAAAGGACAGTGTATGGCAGTTGATCAATTGTTGCCACTACTCTTTTTCAAAAATTGTATGGCGAATAAAATTCTAAAATGTTTGTTGGGTATAAAGATGTTAGGATTTCCGCTAAAATAGAAAGTATATTAGAGAAAAATGAAGGATCGTTGGGGTAAAATAGAGGGATAAAGTATTCCAAGTAAAAATGAGGTTTCGTTCATGATAAAAAGGTATTTAACATTCAGAAAAAATAATGGGATTGCTCCTTATATTTGGACGATTCTTTGTATATTACCGTTTTACTTTATTTTTCAATCTCCCTCAACTATTGAAATTGTCGTTGGAATTTTACTTACACTGTTCTTCTTTATTTTGTATCGATTTGCCTTTATTTCAAAGGGATGGCTGGTTTATCTTTGGACATTAATTCTCATTGCTATTTCCATTACTGCAACCAGCCTTTTCAGTTATGTTTATTTTGCATATTTTCTTGCTTATTTTATCGGTAATATTAAGGATCGTGTAGCCTTTCTTACCTTGTATTTTATTCATTTAATCAGTACTTCAGCGTCGATTAATTATAGTTTTGTGATGCAGGAACCGTTATTTTTAAAACAAATTCCGTTTGTCATCATCACTTGGATAAGTATCATTCTCCTCCCATTTAGTATTCATAATCGCAATGAACGAGGGCAGCTCGAAGAAAAACTAGAGGATGCTAACAAACGGATCGCTGAGTTTATTAAATTGGAGGAACGGCACCGGATTGCGAGGGACCTTCATGATACATTGGGGCAAAAGCTTTCTCTGATTGGCTTAAAGTCGGATTTGGCAAGGAAGTTAATTACAAAAGACCCTGAGCAGGCACGTGTTGAATTGAAGGATGTTCAGCAAACAGCACGAACCGCGTTAAGCGAAGTAAGAAAAATGGTTTCTTCGATGCGTGGTATTCGCTTAAAGGATGAAATTCATCGGGTTAAACAAATGATTCAAGCCGCTCAAATCAAGTTTGTAAGCGAAGGGGAGTTTACGCTTTCAAATGTTTCGCTGTTAACAGAGAATATCTTAAGCATGTGTTTGAAAGAGGCCGTTAACAATGTAGTTAAACATAGTGAAGCTACATCTTGTTTCATTTCTATTGAACAATCGTGGAAGGAAACGAAATTGATGATTCGAGATGACGGTGTCTTTAAGGGTGAAAATGATATATTAGCTGAAGGTCATGGTCTGATTGGAATGAAAGAAAGACTGGAATTTATTAATGGCAGTCTTGAGCTCTCAACAAAGGATGGAACAACATTATTTATTAAAGTACCGAATGATGTCAAGCCGCGGTTGGAAAAGGAGGATTGAAAATGATTAAAATTGTTATCGCTGAAGATCAGCAAATGCTCTTGGGAGCATTTGGATCCCTTCTGAATTTGGAAGATGATATGGAGGTAGTCGGAAAGGCGTCCAACGGAGGTGAAGCTGTTGACCTTGTGAAAAGCTTCAAGCCGGATATCTGTATCATGGATATTGAAATGCCAGGGAAGAGTGGACTCGAGGCAGCGGAAGAACTTAAAGGTCTTGGTTGTAAAGTAATTATTTTAACAACTTTTGCTCGGACCGGTTATTTTCAGCGGGCCTTAAAGGCTGGTGTCAGCGGTTATTTACTGAAGGATAGTCCAAGTGAAGAACTGGCCAGCTCGATCCGCAGCGTGATGGCGGGTAGGCGTATTTATGCTCCAGAATTGATGGATGATGTTTACGGTGAAGAAAATCCTTTGACAGACCGGGAAAAAGAAGTGTTAGAGCTCGTCGCAGATGGCAAGAATACGAAAGAAATTGCTGAAGAACTTAGCATCAAAACTGGAACCGTCCGCAACTACATTTCAATCATCTTAGATAAACTCGAAGTCAAAAACCGCATCGAAGCCATTACCCAATCGAAAGAAAAGGGATGGTTTAAATAAGGTTTGAATGAACGGTGTCTGGCACCGTTATTCAAATCTTTTTTATTTTGAAGGACAAAAAAGTTGTTTTTTCAAGGTTTATAAAATATGATTTTTTGTAGTAAAAAAAACGCTGGAACATTTTGAAGTAATTGAGTTTTTTTTATGAAGAAAGGAATTGATTCAGTTAATGGGAGAACCTTTAAATAACACGATAGACAGCGGCGAGGGAATTTCTCGGTCAAAACGGTTATGGATGGCAGCTGTATTAGGTACGTTAGCAGCGTTCGGTCCATTATCCATAGACATGTACTTGCCTGCACTTCCAAATATAGCACAAGACTTTCATACCAATCCTTCACTCGTACAGCTTAGTTTAACCTTTTTCTTATTGGGTCTTTCATCAGGACAATTATTGGCTGGACCGCTAAGTGATGTACGGGGACGCCGGCTGCCACTTCTGATTGGATTGGTGATCTATTTTGTAGTTTCGCTGTTATGCGTATTTAGCCCTTCCATTTGGGCTTTAATTGTATTGCGGTTTATCCAAGGACTGGCTGGATCCGCAGGTATTGTTATTTCTAGAGCCATCGTCCGCGATTTATATTCCGGACCAGAATTAACAAAGTTTTTTGCCCTGCTTGCTCTAGTCAATGGTGTTGCGCCCATATTAGCACCAGTCATGGGAGCACAGCTGTTGAAGATAGTACCTTGGCAAGGCGTCTTTATTGTCTTAAGTTTAATAGGTTTATTGATGTTCTTTGTTGTATTTTTCGGGTTACCAGAAACACTTCGTGATGATAGGCGTTCAGCGGGCGGAATAAAAAATACAATAATGACCTTTAAAAACTTAATTTTTGATCGTAGTTTCATCGGATATGCATTGGTGCAAGGACTTGTTTTTGCCGGAATGTTTGCCTATATTTCAGGCTCACCTTTTGTTGTGCAAAATATTTATGGTGCTTCAGCGCAGATGTTCAGTCTTATTTTTGCGATAAACGGAGTCGGAATCATGATTGCTAGTCAAACAACAGGAAGATTGGCTGGACGAATACAAGAGTCAAAACTTTTTGTTTTTGGTTTATGTATGTCATTTTTCGGAGGAATTGTATTGCTTGTTCTTCTGCTGTTTCATGCAAACTTATTTTTAATATTGCTACCGCTTTTTTTTGTGGTTTCAAGTGTTGGTGTCGTCAGTACAGCAGGATTTTCTCTTGCTATGCAAAAACAAGGAAAGTCTGCTGGCAGTGCATCCGCCCTGTTAGGAGTATTGTCACTTGCAATGGGAGCGATTGTGGCTCCCCTCGTGGGAATAGGTGGAGAGCATACAGCTATACCGATGGGAATTGTCATCGTATGTGTTGGGACTGGTGCAGTTCTTTCATACTTTTTTCTTGTACATCGAAGCAGCTCAATAACAAAGGATACTTCCTCTTCCTTATCCAGTTAATAACGTAAATGTTCCTTTTCAAATGGCCGGCGAACCCTTATTGATCGGCCGCCGTTTGAAAACCTCCTGAAAAGTCTTTTATATATTCGTATACCTCGTGTGGGCGTTCTTCAGGGAGGGCATGGCCTGTTTCTTTTAAAACAATTAATTCGGAGTTAACTAAATCTTTGTTTAGTTTCTCTCCTACTTTCAGGGGCATCGATTTATCATGATCACCCCAAATTAATAAACAAGGTGTTTTAATTTGGTTAAGGATATGGGCAGGAAGATCACCCTCGCGGTGACGAATCATTCTTGTAAGAGCCACAAAAATTTCATCCTGTAAAAAGGGCTGAAGGTATCCGTTAATCATTTCATCATTAATAATGGAGTGGTTATAGAGTGCGTCTTGGAGATTCTTCTTCACTCCTGTCCGTGCAAACCAATATTTCACAAATAGGTGGAAATAGGGAACGTAGCTGGTAAGGATTAATGGTAATTTTGAACGTTTAAGATACGATGAGCTACAAAGCAGGATAGCATTATCAGCGAGCTCTGGCATCATATGAAGAATATTTAAGACAATTTGCCCACCCATTGAGTGACCGATAAAAGTCATTTTTTTTAACCCAAAGGATTCAGTTAGTTTGATGACTGTTTGGGCTAAATTCTTATAGGAATAAACATAGCGGTTGCATTTTGCGCTTTTTCCAAATGGGGGTAAATCAAGTGATAAAACTTGGTACTCCTTTTTCAATAAGGAAATTAAATGGCGATATGTGAAGGTGGAAGAAAGAAAACCATGCAATAAAACAAACGTCCTGTCCGAGGTTTGATTAGAATAAAATTCATAATAAACGTTAATGTTATTTACCAGCAGAAAACCAGTGGATTCAGTTTGTTCCATCAGATACTTCCTCCTTTTTTTAATAAAAATAGTTGAATTTAATATTCCCTACATTTCAATCCTTACACGAAAAAATGTTGTCAAAAACCCGAAAAGGAAAAACTGGAAAAAGAAGTGTCTGCCACAGAAGGACAAATGTGTTTTCGTGGTGCCTGACACCACGTAATATAAACACCATGTAAAATTCCCAAAATTTTTTTGAATTTCCAAAATAAAATATTTGAATTTTTAGAAAACTCCTTGTATAATGGAAAAAAGCTTAAGGAGTTGATTTCCATGGAAAAGAAATTACTAAATTCACCACAACATTCGGATGAGAACGCAGATTCTGTTGTTGCAGAGATGATTCTAAACAAAGCGTTGCTAGAATTTAAGAGGGAGAAAATCCGTAAGGAAATCGACCAAACATTACGAGATGGGAACAAGGAATTATTCCTTAAACTAACAGAGGAATTAAAGAAAATCTCCTAAATCATTTACTAACGTACCTTTTACTAAAAAAGAAGCCCTATCCATTTTGAATGGATGGGCTTCTTTCTGTTTTCATGAACAGTGAACCATAATGTAATTTAGTGTAACAACTGGAGCACAATGATGTTTGAAAAACTTGGTCAATTTTCTTGTATTCGAAAAATAGATTGGAATTCATTGGAATAATAGATAAATTGAATTTATTATAGACTTAGATTTCTATATAATTTAGGCAGTCTGTATTGTCTGCCTTTGCAAATCCACAAAAATTTCCATGGTAATGCTAAAGTGCTTCCGAAGGATGGAACACCAGTATTTTTAACTTACTCAATAGCAAAGTAATAAGGGGATGAAAATGAAGAACATTATTCGTACCTTCGTTCAATTAGTTGCATCGATATATATATTCTTTTTAATTGGGTTGACGGTTGCCATACTGTTAATTCAAAATTCTTGGATTGACATGCGTTTTGATAGTGAATACATGGTTACCATTTCGATTCTAACCGGCTTATGGCTTTACTTTTTAACAACGTTTTTGAATGCCAGAAAATTTGCTATTTGGGAATCTCTACGAATCTCGGCAGCAGTTGGCATTTTAAGTATTGCAATTACCTCCATTATCACCATAGTCGGGGGGAGCTTTACCATCCTCCCTTCCTATGTGGTAAGAAAATCATTGTTTTTAGAAGATATTTTAACACTTGATAGGATGAATGAGCTTCTCATCATCATCATTCCAATTGGGTTTATCTTCATGGCATTTGCTGTTTGGTACAGCAATAAATCAAAAACAAGAACTGAATCCAACACTGGATGGACTCAATTATCGGGCGTTCAAAAGTTTGGTATCATGTTTTTGTTTGTCCTAATCGCCTTCTTTTTGTTCGTTTATTTAGGACAAGGAGGATTCCGGGATTTAATTAATCAATCCACTGTTTATTTAAAGAATGCAGATGTGGAGGGATTCCGTGATTATCTACTTTCATTTGGGTCTCTTGCAGCTGTTGTTTCTGGATTATTAATGGTGTTTCAAGCCATTATCGCGCCACTCCCAGCATTTGTCATCACGTTTGCGAACGGGCTATTATTTGGCTGGGTTTGGGGGGCAGTCCTCTCATGGAGCAGTGCCATGGCAGGGGCAGTACTTTGTTTTTATCTGGCAAAAATTTTGGGTAGACCAGTTGTTGAAAAAATTGTAACAAAGAAAGCGTTAAATTGGTGGGATTCATTTTTCGCAAGATATGGAAAACATGCGGTTTTTATTGCTAGACTTGTCCCAATTGTTTCATTTGATCTAGTGAGCTATGCTGCTGGTGTAACATCAATATCCTTTTGGCAATTTTTCTGGGCAACAGGGCTTGGACAATTACCAGCAACCATTCTTTATTCTTACCTTGGTCAAAACGCCACTAGCACTGTGAAAATTCTGTTTTTCATCTTTACCATCGTCATTGCGCTTGCAGTTATTGGAATGATTCTTCGCCCTAAATTACACTTGAGGAATAAAGAGAAACAAGGAGCCAATGGTTAATGGTCTCAAAATTGGACATAAAAGGGTTAATCATTAGGATAGTCGGGAGCACAATCTTAATTTATTGGATTCTCAATAAGATTGAATGGAGCAAAGTAACCGCGGTTGCAAAGGAAGGGTCATCCTTTTATTTCATTGCCGCTTTTATTGCTATCCAGATTACAGTCTTCGCTAGTATTTTGAAATGGAAAATGCTCGTTAATTCTTCATTAAATCAAGACCAAAAGCGAGACGCCTCATTAGTAAAATTGGGGCGTTTCTATTATATTGGATTATTTTTTAATAATTTTTTACCAGGCAGTGTCGGTGGCGATGTTGTGCGTGTTTTCTATTTAGGAAGAATCACAGGAATTCCTATTGCTACAGCCTCTGTGGCATTTGAACGAATAACAAGTGGTGCTGCACTTGTAGCAATCGCCATCTTTTCATCCATCTTTCTGAAATCAGCGAGAACTTATCTTTGGCCAATCTTGCTGGTGTTAGCTGCAATTTTACTATGCTCATACCTCATAAGTATATGGATCAAAAGAAGGAAGAACATAACCAACATTCAAAGTAGTATTCCTACTACAAGAATAAGTAGATGGCTTATGAAGCTAAAAAGCGAGCTTGAAAAAATCGTAGCAATCGCCTGGAATTATCGGAAGGAAAATAAAAAGTGGTTGTTATATATCGGTATCCTCTCCATTCTTTTTCAGGTTGGTCTTGCTTGGATTAACGATTTGTTGTTTTTATCATTAGGGATTGACATTCCATTTCTAGAATTATTAATGATTATTACCTTAATCTCTGTTATTACTATGTTGCCAATCAGTGTAAATGGCTTAGGAGTTCGGGAAGGATGTTACGTTTTATTTTTTAAAGAGCTAGGCGTTCCAGTGGAAATAGCTGTTACCGTTTCTTTATTATTTTTTATTCTTGTTTCGATATCAAGTTTAGCTGGTGGAGTATTTTGGATGTTAGAAAGGGGGGGGAAAGGTGAAATTATCCGGAAATCGGTTGATTGAATCGATTGTCAGTAAAAAGGCTAAGTATATGGTTAATTCTATTCCTGGAGATATCCCGATAAAGAAGTTTACTAAGCCAGCAGAAGAAGCGGTGTTTGCCCTCATCACAACCGCGGGTGTCCATTTGAAAACACAGCCAGTTTTTGATGTTGATGCTGGAGATCCTACTGTTCGGTTCATTCCGGCGTCAGTCGAAGAAGAAGATTTAATGATCAGTCATACTCATTTTGACCGAAGTGATGCTGATCGTGACGTGAACTGTGTCTTTCCTTTATTCCGTCTAAAAGAATTGGCTTTGGAAGGAATCATTGGAGAAGTTGCAAGGACACACTACGGCTTAATGGGGTTTATTCCGGATACGATTCCATTAATAGAAGCGACGATACCGTTAATTCTTAAACAGTTGAAGGAAGATAAGGTAGATGCGGTTATCTTGAATCCCGGCTGATATATTTGCCATCAATCCGTGGGATTGATTCAATTCGCAATTGAAAAAGCAGGGATACCAACCATCTCTATTACACATTTAGCAGAATTAACCGAGAAGGTTAGGGTCCCGAGGTCATTACATTTACGCTTTCCATTAGGTAGAAGCTTTGGTAGAGCGGGAGAACAGCAGATGCAACGGCAAATCCTCTTAGATTCCATCCATTATTTAAAAGAAATAGATGTATCAGAAACAATGATTAAGCTTCCATATAAGTGGAAAGGAAAAAATAGGAATGAAAGCTGAAGCAGCAAAAAGGTTTCAACGAATCTTCTGGCATGTTCGCTGGCTGTTGCTAGCGGGATTAATCATCTATAATCTTTATAGTTTGATGGTTGCTTTTAAACTATCATCATTTCTTCCAGTCAATGGATTTATTTTTGCTTTATTTTTCTTTTTTGGACTGTGGGAAGACTATTTTGAATGTAAATCCAGCTGTGAGCTTTAGAAAGGGATACTTATGAAAAAACTATCTATTATTATTTTGATGTTTTTATTGTTTTTATCAGGGTGTAGCTCGAATACGAATAATAACTCCAAACAGGCAGGAGAAAATAGCTTAAAAAGTGATTGGAAGGAAATTAAGGCTAAGGCAAAAGGGTCTAAGGTTAATATCTTTATGTGGGGCGGGGACGAAGGAATTAATCGTTACATTGATGAATGGGTTGCTCCTCGTTTGAAAGAACAATATAATATAGAACTGAAACGCTATCCGATGGATGCTGTGGAATTTATCAATAAGTTGAAGACTGAGAAACGGGCAAATAAAAAAGCAGGCGAAATGGATGTTATCTGGGTTAACGGAGAAAATTTCAAAACAGCTAAGAATGAGAAGTTACTTTTAGGCCCATTTACATCGAAACTCCCGAACTTTAAGCAATATGTTGATACTGAAAGTGATGATATCAATTATGACTTTGGTTTTCCTACAGAAGGATACGAAGCTCCTTGGGGGAAGGTTCAGTTTGTTTTTGCATATGATTCAAATAAAATCACTAATCCACCAAAATCTATTGACGAACTGAAAGATTGGGTTAAGAAAAATCCTGGTAAGTTTACCTATCCAGCCCCACCAGATTTCACTGGAAGTGCCTTTATTCGGCATGTCCTTTATGAAAAAAGTAAGGACTACAATGCCTATTTAAATAAGTTTGATGAAGAATTGGTAAAAGGGGAAGCGGACCAGGTATGGAACTTTTTAAATGAAATGGAACCATTCTTATGGAGGAAAGGAAGATCCTATCCACAATCTCTTTCCCAGTTGGAGCAATTATATAAAAATGGTGAAGTATGGATGACAATGGGGTATGATGAAGCGAATGCTTCAAATCTAATTAAAACGGGTGAATACCCTGCATCAACAAAAACATTTGTCCTTGATAAGGGGACATTATCTAATACTCACTTCCTTGCTATTCCTTACAATGCTCCGAATCCGGATGGGGCACTAGCACTAATTAACTTCCTGCTATCACCTGCTGCACAAATGAAAAAAATGGAGCTCGAGTATTGGGGAGAAAATATGTCTATTTCCGTTGATCGTTTATCTGAACAAGACAAGCATATCGTAGAATCAACCGACAGGGGTCCAGCAACCCTGTCACAAGAAAAGTTGTCCAGTCATCGGATTCCAGAGATCGGTGGGGAATATGTCCAGTGGTTGGAACGAGGATGGATCGAAAATGTGGCGAATAAATAAACTAGGCCATCAAATAAATAAACATAAGGGGCTGTTGGGAATCCTTCCAGCCCTTTTGTTTATGCTCATTTTTTTTCTTGGGGGATCCATCCATTCACTAACAATAAGTTTGGAAAGTCAACCGGTACATGGCCAAGAAGATCAATTTTGGGCTTATAAGGAATTATTAAATCTTTCATTTTTTCGTTCCGTCGGGATAACAGTTGGGATGGCGGCTGTAGTAGCTGTTTTTTCAGGAGTAACGGGTTTACTTGCTGCCCTTTTTTTAGCTGAACGCTTCCGACAATGGAAGTGGCTCCAGATTATTTTTCAATTGCCAATCGGAATTCCTCATTTATTATCCGCCTACCTACTTATGCAGGTATTCATGCAAAGCGGCTGGTATTCACGTATGGCCTATCACTTTGGCTGGATCGATTCATTTGAAGCTTTTCCAGTCCTCGTCCACGATGACTGGGGCGTCGGAGTAATATTAGCTTATATGTGGAAGGAAGTTCCCTTCATTGTTTTATTAATCTATCCTTTTATTGTAAAACTCATCTCTGATTGGAAGGAAACGGCAATGGTGTTAGGGGGATCCTTTTCCCAAACAGTAAGGTGGGTGATTGTACCAATTTTACTGCCCATGTGGGTTGGTGGTATGTGGGTGGTATTTGCCTTTACGTTAGGTGCTTACGAAATACCTGCATTGCTGGCAAAGACTTCATTTGGGTCCATTCCGGTTATGGCTTTTCAAGAGTATACACAATTTGGATTAGAACGTCAGCCGCTTGCGATTGCAATGAATCTCGTTTTAGCTGTGATTTCGCTCTTAGTAGGCTGTTTGTTAATTTATTTGCAATTGGGCTGGTATAAAAAAGGGAGAAGAATATGGTGAAAAGGAATAGAGCACAAAGAATTTTAATTATTATTTTTATCATCTTGTTTAGCCTTTTTTTCCTTCTGCCCTTCATCCCCCTAATTGTTTGGAGTTTTACAAAGCAATGGCCATGGCCCCTGCTCCTTCCTGAAAAATGGAGCATAGATTCATGGAAATACCTTTTTTCCGCTTCGGGAAGGGCAGGAGATGGATTATTTAATAGTTTGATTGTTGCTGCCCTAACCCTCATTGGTAATCTATTATTAGGAATACCGGCAGCGCGGGCATTAGCTCAGTATGAATTTAGAGGGAAAATGATTGTGTTTTCTATTCTTCTTGCTCCCTTATTTATTCCCTATACCGTTTCCATCATGGGGATGTTCGATTTTGCGATTCGTTTCGATTTTATTAACGATTATATAAGTGTAGCGATTGCACATCTTTTAGTAACTCTGCCCTATTTTATCGCAACCATTTGGTTTCAATTTCGTTTAATTGGGCGGAAACTCCAAGAAGCGGCCATCAGTTTAGGGGCAAGTGA
This sequence comes from Neobacillus sp., assembly GCF_031988165.1. Taxonomy (NCBI): domain Bacteria; kingdom Bacillati; phylum Bacillota; class Bacilli; order Caryophanales; family Bacillaceae; genus Neobacillus; species Neobacillus sp. The sequence continues at coordinate 17,610 of NZ_DALZYO010000012.1, read as the reverse complement.
ATGGAAAATCTTTTTCTGGATTGAATGGCCATTGCTTCTTCCATCGATTTTATTAGGCAGCTTTTTGGTGATTGTCATTTCATTTAGCCAGTATTTACCGACATGGATTATGAGTGGTGGGACATTGCTGACGATTCCTTTAATTATGTTTCCATTTGCTAGCAGTGGAAACTCATCGCTTGTCTCAGCCTATAGTCTGTTATTTTTCGCCCCAATTCTGGTTCTTTTGATTGTGTATTATCTCCTTTTACGAAAAAATTCAAGAAAGCAATTAATGGATCGGGGGTGAGGAAAAGTGCAGTTAGAACAAATAAACATTCAAATTAACCATGAAAACATTATCAACTCTTTGGATTTACAAATAAATCCAGGTGAGATTTTTGTGTTAATGGGTCCGTCCGGCAGTGGTAAAACAACATTATTAAAGGGAATTGCTGGGCTGCTGCCATTTGCCTCAGGAAAGCAG
>NZ_DALZYO010000012.1:0-17134 GCF_031988165.1 Neobacillus sp. | reverse complement strand
GACATGGGAAAATGGGACGGGTACAACAGGACTTGTTTTTCAGGAGCCGAGACTTTTTCCTCACCTTACTGTTTTAGAAAATATCGCCTTTGGGCTAAGGGTGAAGGGAATCACAGTTAAGGAAAGAAAAGCTATGGCACGTGATTTTTTAAAAAATCTGCAGCTCGATAGTTTGGAAAAACGTTTTCCTCATCAGCTATCTGGCGGTCAGCAGCAGCGAGTTTCTTTGGGGCGGGCACTAATCCTAAACCCGGATCTGCTTTTGTTAGATGAACCGTTTGCTTCCTTGGACACTTCACTAAGGCAGGATTTGATAGAGTGGTTATACGAGCTGCAAAGAAAACTTGGCTTTTCGATATTATGGGTAACCCATTATATTGATGAGGCCTTATCTGTAGCCGACAGAATCGGGATTATTTTGAATGGGGGATTACAACAGATTGGAATACCCTCAGAGCTTTTTCAAAAACCGGCTTCTGAAAAAATTGCCCTGTTCTTATCCTTACCAAATCGATTCTCCAGAGGACAATGGAGCAAATGGTTTCAAAGTGAATTAAATGGATTGCAAACACAGGATAGGGGTTGGATTGATCCCAAACATTTGCAACTTATTGATGGGGAAAACCGTTCAGTTGAAGGTAAACTAGAAGAGACAGAGTGTATAATTTCAGGTTTTGTCACAAAAGTAAGACCAAGTAGAGAGGGATACTCGATCATAGTTTTAGCGGATAACGAATCGCTGGAAGTAAATACGACGGGGTGGAAAAGAGTCCCTAAATTAAAAGAAAAGATAAGAATAAGGGTGCCATTCGAGCACATACATTGGTATTCTGAGTGATGTGAAAGGAAGTGAGAATTGTGCTTGATACTCATGGGCGTGCAGCTGTACAACCAATAATCTCTAAAACAGCACAATCCCTATTAAAAATAGGCTTAAGTGCCAATCAAGTAACTTATATTGCTTTTTTTATCGGCATAATCGCAAGTGTTCTTGTTTATTTTGGATATCCCATTATTGGGGTGGCTGTTCTTTGGTTTTCAGGATTTCTGGATGCTGTTGACGGTAGTATGGCAAGGAAAAGTAAATCCTCTTCTTGGGGGACCGTTCTCGATGTCACCTTTGACCGAGTGGTTGAAGCAGGAATAATAGTAGCTTTGGCCCTACGACATCCTGAACCACATACGTTGATGCTGTTTCTCTTGTTAGCCATTTCGATTATATTTACAATGACCATTTTTCTAACAGTAGGAGCCCTATCAGAAAAAGAGAGCTACAAATCCTTTTATTATCAACCTGGACTAGCGGAAAGAACAGAGGGATTTATATTATTTTCTTTACTGGTTCTATTTCAATCCCATTTAGTATTTTGGACAATCATTTTTATAGCGGTTGAAATTACTACAGGAATCCAACGATTATTGGAAGCAAGGAGAATATTAAAATCTTAATATTTGTCAAAGTGCTTAAAATAAATGAAACAAATCCTACTAAAATGAAGCCTTATCAATCCCGGATAAGGCTTTTAATATTATAACAAGTGTCCACCCTGGGCGGACAAAAAGGAGTAAGTGTCTTTTTGTGGTGCCTGACACCATTTTTTTGTAAGATGAATGAAACGACCGCAATTAAAGGAGAGGTTCATTTGAGAGAAAAAATCCTCGCAGAAATTAAAAAAATGGAAGAAGAATTTGATGTGAAAATCTGCTATGCAGTTGAGTCTGGAAGTAGGGCGTGGGGCTTTCCTTCTAAGGACAGTGATTACGATGTCCGGTTTATCTATATTCATAAAAAAGACTGGTATCTGTCGATTGACCAAAAACGAGAGGTTATTGAGCTCCCTATTAATGATCTCCTTGATATTAACGGCTGGGAACTACGGAAAGCCCTTAGACTTTTTAAAAAGTCCAATCCGCCGCTTATGGAATGGCTTCACTCAGGTATTGTTTATTACCAAGCTTATTCACTAGTGGACAAAATGAAAGTAATTCAAGAAAAAGTATTTTTGCCGCAATCTGCGCTATATCATTATTTAAATATGGCCAAAGGTAACTACCGCGACTATCTACAAGGAGAACAAGTAAAAATTAAGAAATACTTTTATGTTCTCCGCCCCATTTTAGCCTGCAAATGGATTGAAAAATATAATTCTGTTCCGCCAATCGAATTTCAGGAGCTGGTCAAGGCCCTCCTTGAAGAAGGTGAACTGAAGCAGGAAATCGCATCATTATTAGAGAGAAAAATTAGAGGAGACGAGCTAAACCTTGAATCTAAGGTTACGGTAATAAACGACTTTATCGAAAAAGAAATCCATCGGTTAGAGGATTATACGAAAACCTTGAAGATTTCTAAAGAGGATAACACACCCTTGCTGGATGGATTATTTAGAGAAGTTTTAGATGAAGTTTGGAGTTAATATTAATATTTGAAAACCGCTTGGAGACTCCAAGCGGTTATTTTAATTATCAGAAAATGTGACAAAATTTTTAATTTTATATTTACATAAAAGAAAACGACTGATATGATAAAAAACGAATTCAATAATTGAATGCATAAATTATTAGTGTGTTCATAAATTGAAGTTAGGGGTGAGTTTATGCGTATACCTGCTGAAAATTTGGAGTCAAATAGGAGTCTGTTAGCTTTAAAGAAACTGAGAAGAAAATATTCCTTCACTTCCTTGGTCTTTATTCTGCCAGCCATCGTTCCACTTATCATATTTTGGATTTATCCAATGGGAAAATCTCTGCTCATTAGCTTTACTGATTGGGACTATATCAGCCCGGAATATGAATTCGTTGGTTTAGGCAATTACATTGACCTGCTGACAGAGCCAGCGTTTTACGCAGTACTCTTAAATACAGTCATTTTTTCCATGGGAGTAGTCATTCCTTGTGTAGTGGGAGGCTTGCTGCTCGCGTTATTAGTTAGTGGGAATGGAAAAGGCATGGGGATTTACCGAACCTTGATATTTTCACCTTGGGTTACCCCGACTGTTGCAGTCTCCATTGTTTGGTCGTGGATTTATGAGCCCAAAGTCGGTTTGGCGAATTATCTCCTAAACGTGCTTCAGCTACCTGGGCTTGATTGGACCTCTAGCTCAACTTGGGCAATGCCTGCTGTCATTATTGTGAGTATTTGGAAGGGGGTTGGTTGGTCGATGATATTTTACTTAAATGCCTTGAAAAAGGTACCTGTTAGCCTATATGAAGCAGCGTCGTTGGACGGTGCAAGCAGATGGCGCCAATTTTTACATATAACGCTTCCTTTTATCTCACCAACAACTCTATTTTTGACTGTGATTACCACTATTGATACTCTTCAGGCCTATGACCAGATTCAGGTATTAACGCAGGGAGGTCCAGCTGGAAGTACAAGAACGATGCTATATTTTTACTATCAGACGGCATTTGAACAATTTAATATGGGCAAGGCTACTGCGACTGCCATCTTGTTAGTAATGATTACGGCCGCGTTTTCATTCATCCAGTTTGTGTTATCGAAGCGCTGGGTTCATTATCAGTAACGGAAAGGGGGCCCGAGAAATTGAAGAAAGCACCTGTTTTGTTGGTGAAGCATTTAGTATTAATATTTATTAGCATTTCGATGGTTTTCCCTTTTTTGTGGATGGTGGTCAGTGCCCTAAAAACGAAGGATGAGATTTGGCAATTTCCACCGACATTGTGGCCTGAAAAGCCAATGTGGAATCATTTCAAGGAAGCATGGACGATGGCACCTTTTGATCAGTACATTTTCAACAGCATTTTGACGGCAAGTGGGATTGTCTTGATCCAAGTAATAAATTCAGCCCTGATGGCTTACGCATTCACCCAATTGAAATTTAAAGGAAGAAATCTGCTTTTTTCAATTATATTGATTACGTATATGCTGCCAGTAGCGGCGACGTATGTACCAAGCTATGTCATTTTAGCCGATTTTCATTTACTAGATACGTATAAAGGCCTGATTTTATCTAATGCCGTAAGTGTATTCGGGATTTTCTTATTCAGGCAGGCATTCATGCAGGTTCCAAAAGAATTAATTGAGGCAGCACGAGTTGACGGTGCCAAGCACTGGACAATCATTTGGAAAATCATTTTTCCAACAACGAAAGCTACCTTTATAACTTTTACGTTAATAAGCTTTGTGCAAAACTATAATAACTATCTTTGGCCGACGTTGATTACCACAAGTGAGAGTAAATATTTGATTACAACGGGATTAAGACAATTTTTTATTCAAGAAGGGGCCTATGGAATTCAATGGCCGCTCATCATGGCTGCAAGCGCCTTTGCGGTACTGCCGCTATTACTCTTGTTTTTATTTGTTCAAAAATGGATTATCTCTGGAATTAGTGACCAGGGATTAAAAGGATAATAAAAGGAGGAAGATAAGATGTTTTTGAAAAAGTTATTCTCGGTTACTGCCGTAATTATTTTACTAGTTTCACTGATTTCAGGGTGTTCATCAACGAAATCATCTGCAGATGGTCCCGTTGAAATTGAATTCTGGTATGGTCTAGGCGGGAATCTGGGCAAAAGTGTAGAAAAAAGAATTAAAGAATTTAACAAAAGTCAGGATGAAGTAAAGGTCATTGGTGTCGCTCAAGGTTCTTATGATGAAACACTTCAAAAGCTGCAAGCGGCAATTGCTGCAAAAAAGGTCCCGGCAGCCGTTCTGATTAAAAACGATCCGATGAATGCCTTTGCCAAAAAAGGTACACTAGCTTCTATGACAAAATTTATCAAAGCAGATGCCAACTTCAAACCGGAGGATTTTGTTGATGCTTTTTATCAACAGGGGACGATTAATGGTGAACAATATGCATTGCCGCTTTATGGAACAACACAAGTTCTCTATTATCGTAAGGATATGTTTGAAAAAGCAGGAATTACTTCCGACCAGCTAAAAACATGGGAATCCTTAGCGGAAGCTGCTAAACAATTAACAAAGAAAAATGGCAGTAATACAGATGTTTATGGATGGGAGCCGATGTGGGGTCCAGATAATCTGATTGATGCGGCACTTAGTAATGGTGGGAAATATTTGAGCGAAGACGGTAAAAAGGTATTAATTGATTCACCTGAATGGGTCGAAGCCTGGGAATTCTTCAAAAAGGGAATTCACGAGGATAAAACAATGGCGATTCATCACGATGGTCAGGGCTGGGAGTATTGGTATAAAACCATTGATGATGTCATGCAGGGACGTGCAGCCGGTTATACCGGGTCAAGTGGTGACCAAGGGGATTTAGACTTTTCCATCCTTGCTGCTACCCCACAGCCAGGCTGGGAAGGGAAACAGGCTGCCCCGCACGCGGTGGCACATTTAGGTGCTATACCGTCACTTGCCTCTGAAAAAGAAAAGAAAGCAGCATTTAAATGGTTGAAGTTCTTTACTAGTGCTGAAAACATGGCTGATTGGTCGATAAATTCCGGTTATATCCCTGTGAGAAAATCGGCACAGGACGTTCCTGCTTATAAAGAGTTTGCAGAAAAGAATCCACAAATTAAAGTGCCTCTTCAGCAAGCACAGAATGCAACCCCGCCGTTTGTTGATCCAACAGGTGGTAAAATTTATGATGCCCTTCTAAAGGCGGCTGACAAAGTTGAAATTGAAGGTATTTCCGCTGAAAAAGCCTTGAATGATGCCCAAAAAGAAGCCCAACGTGCATTAGATAAAGCAGGGAAATAATGTGAGGATTGTAGCTTCGTATTCAACCAAGCTAGTAGAAATAATATTGAAGTAATAGGAATTTTTTTAGAGGGTCACTATTTCAAATAGTGGCCTTTTTGTTTAAAAAAACTATCATGAGCCCCAACTCCCAACCCTACCATGGAAATAAATTTAGAGCACCAGCCGTAGTCACCTAATAAAGGCGGTGAGAGCAGAGCTAGACTTCACATCTTTCGTCTAGTGAAATGGGTATTTCACTTTAACTGGTTAAAGTGATTCATTTTTGCGGCGCTCCGCCCCTTTTCCAGAGAAAAATAGTAAGGAGTAAATAATATGGAAAAGTGTTATTTTTTGTTTGAAAATGTGAATGTTCAACAAATAATCACGAATTATTCATGTTGTTATGTTGTTAATGTTGTTAATATCAATTAAACTTAAAGTAAAGGGAGAAGGTATTTAGGAAAAAGAAGGGGGATGAATATGTTACCGATTGAGCGGAGACAGCAATTGTTAAAATGGTTGGATGATGAAGGATCTTTAGCAATCTCTGAGATTAGCAGTCGTTTGCAAGTTTCCGAAATGACAGTTTATCGGGATATTAAGCCATTAATACAAGAAGAAGTAATTATCAAAACTTCTGGAGGAATCTCATTAGCCCCAATTTCGAAGGTATCTCCGAATACTTGTATTTATTGCTTAAAAGAAATGAATAGCCGGCACCCTGTTCAAATTATCACCCATGATTTAAAAGTGGAGCAATTATGCTGCCCGCATTGTGGATTACTAAGATACAAGGACATTGAACAACATGTTTCGCAAATTATCTGTCGGGATTTTCTGCAGAATTCTACCATAAGTGCCAAAATGGCCTATTACCTAATGGATGCTGATTTCAACTTGAATTGTTGCCAACCACAAGTATTAACATTTGAATCTTCAAAGCAAGCGGAACAATTTCAAAAAGGTTTTGGGGGAGTTGTGTTACGTTTTGAAGAGGCAATTGAAGAAATTCAAAAAAAAATGAACGGTTTCACGGGATGTTCTTGTGAAAAATAAGCTGTACCTAAAACTTGGATTTATAAGCGGAGTGATAAATTGATTATTAAAATAAATTTCAGCATGTTCATGGTCATCATTTCCCTATTTCTATTTTTATTTCCATCTACTTTCTCAGCTCACGCTTATATTCAAAAATCGACACCTTCAGAAGATGCGATTCTCAAAAAAGCTCCAAACGAAGTAACGATCCAATTTAATGAACCAATTCAACCTGAATTTAATTCAATCAAGGTATTTGATTTTGATGGGAACAGAGTCGATAAGGAAGATGGTGGGATTGATCGTAACCAACCAACCATTCTAAAGAGTGGATTAAAAAAGGATCTTCCAAATGGTACCTATCGAATCAAATGGAAGGCTGTTTCAAGCGATGGCCATCCTGTTCAGGGAGTCATTGGCTTCCAAGTTGGAGATGAAGTTCAAGACTCAAGCTTTGTACATAATGAAACAAAAGGCTACACTCCAAAGGCAGATCTTATCATTATTCGTTGGCTTCAATACTTAAGTAACGCCTGCTATGTGGGGCTCCTGTTTTTTTACCTGTTAGTTTTGCCAAAAGCGATTCGGGGAAACAAATTTGTTGATAAGATTTTCCTTAAGCTGATCCATACGAGTTTCGTCGTGCTTTTCCTAAGTATCATGTTAAGCCTACCATTAGAAGCGACGATTGAATCTGGTTATCATTGGAGTGAAGTGTTCAGCTTTCGCTTATTTGAAAATATCTTATCTTACACGACTTTTGGTCAAATATGGATTTTTCAAGCAGCGATTCTTTTAATGCTTGCTTTACTTACTTCATTTAATAGGAATGCAATAAGCACTAAACGAATCATTCTATGGGTCTGCATCTGTTTAGGAACAGCATTATTATTTACAAAGTCATTAACCAGTCATGCTTCATCCCAAACCAACCAGTTGCTATCGATTTCGATGGACTTTCTCCATTTATTCGCAGCCTCGCTCTGGATTGGATGTTTAATCGGTTTTGTTGGATTACTTCCATTGCGGAAGAACACTGAAACAAAGCAATTTTATATACAAATGATAAAAAGGTTTTCTAAATGGGGAATCCTCCTAGTTCTTCTGTTAACCTTTACGGGAGTGTTTGGAAGCCTGCTGCATGTTCCAAATCTTTCTGCTCTTGTACGAACGGACTATGGGAAAGTATTATCTATAAAAGTTATTCTATTTTTGGTCATGCTCCTCCTTGCAGCCGTGAATTTTGTAAATGGAATAAGGGAAAGAGACAAAGGCTTGATGGCTTCCATGTGGGGGGAACTTTCTACTGGTTTGGTTATCCTGATTCTTACTGTGGTCTTAACTAATTTACCAACTGCCATGTCCTCTCCCGGACCATTTAAGGAAACAAATACAGTGAATAAAGGAACAAAGGTCACCTTAATGGCAACCCCGAATATTGTTGGCGAAAATTTATTTGAGGTTACATTAAAAGACCGTCAAGGCCAACCCATCAAAGATATTGAACAAATACATTTGACATTTACAATGCTTGATATGGATATGGGAAAAGAAACCATTAATCTTACAAAGGAAGCAGATGGGAAATACAAAGAGAATGGTTTGCACTTTAGTATGGCCGGTAATTGGAATGTCCATGTTCATGTTTTGACAAAGTCGTTAGAGAGCATTGATACCGATTTCCGTTGTTTAGTAGGAAGTAAATAAAATCATTCGAGGAGAATTCAAATGAAAAAAATGATGTTTAAGGTTTCAAAAATATTTATTCCAGCAGTAATCAGTTTATTTTTCTTTTCAAGTTTAGCTAGTGCACATGTGACAGTCATCCCGAAAACTTCTGCAACAGGTGCATGGGAAACGTATACCTTAAAGGTCCCAGTTGAAAAAGATATTGCTACGACTAAAGTCACCGTTAAGGCTCCTGCTGGTGTAGAGGTTATGTCCTATCAACCGGTTCCCGGGTGGACATATACAGCTGAAAAAGATGCCAGTGGTAAAGTAAAAACTTTTACATTTGAGGCAACGGGTGATGGGATATTACCTGGTCAATTCCAACAATTTGTGTTTGTAGCGAAAAACCCTGATAAAGCAACAAAAGCAGCATGGGACGCCTTTCAATATTATAAAGATGGCAGCATCGTAGAGTGGACAGGCGATGAGGGATCAGATTCACCACATGCAATTACAGATATTGTGACGGGTACTTCGACTGATCACCATGGTACGCAGACCGCAGAACATGATGAAAAGACAAAAACAACAGTGACTGAGAAAGAGGATGATACGTCTGATTCACTTCCTCTTGTTTTATCTGGTGCAGCAGCGTTACTGTCACTTGTAGCACTAGTTCTTGCATTCCGTAAAAAATAACCTATACTTGAGCTAAAAACAGAAGATGGCCTTCGTGCATCTTCTGTTTTTTTATAAGTTTTTCTTAAGTTGAATGATTGAAATTTCCGAATTTTTCTTATCAACCTTATGCTTTAAAATGAGGGAGGAGCAGGAAAAGAGGGAAAAAGAAGGATGAAAAATAAATTATCGTATTTTTTTAGCTCGATGGTCAGTAATTTTGGTGATGGGATTCAACAAATCGCGATTATGTGGTATATATTTCAATTAACAGGTGAAGCCCTCTCCATTGGATTAATGATTGCTGTTTATTATTTACCTAGTATTTTGTTAACTCCATTTGTTTCTGTGTATGTTGATCACCATAATGCAAAAAAAATCGTTGTTTTTACAGATGTTTTTCGGTTCTTAATCGTTATAGGAATGTCCATTTTGATTTTGTTAAAGATCGAATCAATATTGCTCGTCTATTTTTTACAATTCCTATTAGCTGTTTGTTATACCATTTATAAACCAGCTGAACAGTCCTTTATCAAGGAATCCTTTTCTGATCAAGATATTCCTTTTGTGATTTCTAGAGCTTCTTCACTAAATGAGGTAGCCCTAATTGCCGGGTCTGCCGTTTCAGGAGTTTTTCTAATTAAGCTTTCATTATCACTGAGTTTTTTTATTAATGCTTTAACATTCCTATTTGCAGCTGTCCTATATTGTTTTGTTAAGCGGTTAAGGGCAAAACAGATTAAATACACAAAAATAGAATATTTTTCAGAGCTTCTTTCCGGCTGGCAATTTATTAATAATCAAAACGGAATGAAATATCTATTGTTTTTATCGATATTAAATAGTATCAGTATTCAAATGACAGCTACCATCCTGTTACCGCTTGCAAAGGATTTTAAAGGCGGCAGTGCGCTTTACTCCTTATTCGATATTTCGTTTGCAGTTGGAGGGATTTTAGCTGGCGTATTTGTCACTTTCTTTTTGAAAAAGTATAAACAGAAGGTCATGATCTTTACGATGGTAGGTATGGCAATTGTTTCCATGTTGTTATATATTAATAGTTTCGATACGTCGGCAGTCATCTTGATTTTCTTGCTTGGGTTGTTTACGATGTCGCACTTGATTCTAACCCAAACATTAATTCAGTTGAATTCAACCAAAGAATTTATTGGACGGGTGGTAGGATTAAGGACAATCCTAGCCTCGCTTGTAAAAATCACATCTGCATTAACAACAGGAATTCTGATTTCAAAAGTCGGAGTAAACAATATATTTCTCTTTTTTGCACTTCTAATCATGGTTTGTTTATTCACTTTAAATGGGTTGAAAAATGTTCATGTACCTAAATTAGGTTGAGGGGAAAATAATAATGCTGGAAGTAAGTCACGATAATAAGTGACTTTTTTTGTTTTAAGGATTTTAGGTCTCGAGTCTTAGAAAAAAATAATTCTCAAGATTGTTAAAAAATTACTATATAATAGTAAAATATTATTGAAAGGAAGATTTTGTAGGAGAGGATATTATATGAGCAGGAAGATATATGTGTTACATACTGATACTGGTTCCATTTTGACAAAAATGATCAAATTATATACAAAGAACCCTCACAACCATGTCTCTATTGTGATTGATGATCAATTCAACAAGGTTTATAGCTTTGGAAGGAAAAATCCCCGGAACCCCTTTGTGGGAGGATTTGTGCAAGAAAACATTCGCGGCCGTTTGTTTAGGAATGCCGATTGTGCAATTTATTGTGTTACCATCACAGAAAAACAATTTCAAATAATTAACGGTAAAATTATGGAAATGGAAGAGCATAAGGACGATTATAGGTACAATCTCATCGGTCTAGTTGCCGTCATGCTGAATAGGGAGATTGATCGAAAGAACGCCTTCTTTTGCTCCCATTTTGTTGCGACTCTACTAAATGAATCAGGTATCAAAATGAAAAATCAAAAGCCTCTTTCTCTTGTAACTCCACATGATATTAAGGAATCGGTTTCACTCAAATTAATTTATGAGGGAAAGCTTTCATCCTATTTTCAAAATTATTATCAAGAATATCAAGCTGATAGAGTGGAGGTAATCTAAGTTAAAAAAGTTTGCGATTATCTAGAATTTATAAAGTAACACTTTCTTGGTTTTGAGCTTTCTTCTTTTTAAGCAATTCCACCAATGCCATAAAAAGCTTCAAAGAACGGTGGAAAACGGGGCTTTGAATGAAAGTATAAAGAAAAGTGGCGATAAACACGGGCCCGCCTAATAAAAAACCAATCACTAATACAAGACTTTCAACAATAATTCGCGCTTGGCTTACCGATAATCTTGTTTTATCAGAAATGGAAAGCATAAACCCATCACGTGGTCCGGCACCAATACCTGCCGCAACATACATTCCGCCACCAATCCCAGTAATAATGACTCCAGAAAGGAGAATAAAATAATCAACCCATGTGTTAGTTGCTTTTGGGAGGATGTCTAACCAAAGAAAAAAGTCCATGATTGGCCCAATACATAAAGCGTTTAAAACTGTACCTACACTAATATAGCTTCGAGCGACAAACAAAGAAATGATAATTAGGATTAATCCACAAACCACTCCCCATGTACCAATGGTTAAACCAAAGTGTTGATAAAGTGCTACATTAAGTACTTCCCATGGGTGTAAGCCAATATATTTAACTTTAACGGCGATGGCATTACCTAAGCCAAAAAAAGTTAATCCCATGAAAAATAAAAAATATTGAAAAAACCTCAACTTTAGTTACCCCCAAAAGACGAATTGTTCTGAAAATTCAAATCTATCCTAATATCTTAAAATAGGAATTGATAATAATCAATGGTTAATTTAAATTATGGAACAGAAATCATCAAACTGTGATAAGAAATAAAGATAAATTCTTCTATAAACACATTATTTATCATATATGTTTTTAAAGACCCTCAGCCACTGAAGGTCTTGGACTTTGAATATGAAAGAGGGATACAAAAATGCCAAGCGAGTTACAATACGTAGAATTAGATATCCCCATTGAAGTGATTTGGGATTTCATCCGAGATGAAAATAATTGGGCACCTCTTGTCCCTGGTTATATTTCACATGAAAAAATAAACGATCGGCAAATCACATGGGAGTTTACAAGCGAAATTGGCATAATGAAAAAAAAGGTCAGGCTATTAATTGATATTAAAGAGTGGAATGAGCCTGCGAGGGTATGCTTTGATTTGAAACGATCGAACGAAAAGTATATTGGTGAAGGATATTTTGAAGCAAAAGCACTTAATATTAATAAAACTGGGGTGACTGGATTTCTTGAAATAAATGCATCAGGTCCAATGGGATCTCTAGCCAATTCACTTTTTAAGAAGGCAATTCAAAAATCGGATGAAGAAGTGTCAGTAGCTATTACTTCAAAGTTGGAAGAATTTAAAAGAAGATGAAAAAAATAGAGCCGCAGACCTGGTTAATTGAGGGTTTGCGGTTTTCTTTCATGAATTGGATAAAATTAAGTTTATCTTAAGCATTGAATGGTAAAGTTAGTCCAAATTCCACTATCCCAAATGATAGTAGGCAGGAGGGTTATATAATGAAAAGCAAGGTACAAAAAAAAGGAATGAATGTGATACTTGCTGTTTCGATGCTTGGTATGGCGTCTGGCTCATACATTCCGATAGCCTATGCTGAAAGTAACACAACTGCAGTCCAGGAAAACCTTGAATCCAATACACTTGCTAACTTGGAAATCGACGGGATTAAGTTAGACCAGACTTTTACAGCAGAGGTAAAGGAATATTCAGCCACCGTTGGTAATGATGTTAAAGATATACATTTACAAGTAGAGAGTAGTAATCCAGAGTCGACCATTTTAATAAATGGGCAATCGGTAACAAGTGGAACAACAGGAACTTATTCGCTTCAAACCGGAAAGAATTCGTTCCTAATCACTGTGAGTGATGGCAGCCATACAGCAAATACCTATACACTAACCATTACGAGAAAACAAAATGCAAATAATCTCCTGCAAAATATTAAATTATCTACTGGGGAGCTGTCGCCGATATTTTCTGCTACAAAAACGGAATATACGGTTCTAGTTACAAACGATGCTGATGCAATAAAGATTACACCTACAACAATAGAAAAAACAGCGACAATTAAAATCAATAATACTTTAGCGAAGGGGGAAGATGTTTCCGTAAAACTCCCGGTTGGGAAATCCGACATTATCATCGTCGTTACTGCAGAAAATGGGGAGGAAAAGACTTATATATTACACGTTATCCGAGCGGAGGTCAAAGCTTCGAAAGCAAACATTTCATCACAGAAAAATAGAACTAATTCTTTTCAACAGTCTGCTGTTCAGCAAAATTCTGGGACAGTTCAAAAAACTAGTAAGGCAACACTATCTTCACTAACCGTTTCGGAAGGTACATGGGATAGCTCTTTCACACCAAACGAATTCACCTACCATGTGGCTGTTTCAAGTGATGTTAAAACGGTCACCATTAATCCAACTGCAAGCTACAGTGCATCTACGATTATGATTGAAGGTGGCACCAGCAAAACAATCCAGCTAGAAGATAATAACAAAACTATTATTTCTGTTGTTGTAACCTATGATGATGGCGACCATAAAACTTATGTGCTTGTGTTTGATAAGAAAGAATAAGCGAATGCATTTTCTTCATTATTATTCCGGCAAAAAAAACCTGCCAAGCAGGTTTTTTTGTTTTTGATGTATCCTCTAAAAAATCTTTATCTAAAAAATGAAAACTATTATTTAACATGATCCTTAAATTTATGATATATTAATAAGTAAAAATTTCAGAGAATCTTGATTAAGGAAGGTGAAAGAAGTGGCAGCAGACTTGAAATTAAATGACAGCAGTCTTCCATTGCGCCGTGATGTAAAATTACTTGGAAAAATGTTAGGTGAGATTCTAGTCAATCATGGTGGTTCTGAACTTTTCGATAAAGTGGAAAAAATAAGACTTATGTCCAAAACACTTCGGACTCATTTTGATGAAGATATATATATATCATTAAAAGAAGAAATTTCCGGTCTAAGTTCCCCAATGAGAAAACAAGTCATTCGGGCTTTTGCAATGTATTTTCATTTAATCAACGCGGCAGAACAGAATCATCGGATTCGGAGACGGAGACAATATCATCTTCAAGACGATTCAATTGTTCAACCAGCCTCGATTGAGAGTGCGGTCCTTTTGCTTAAAGAAAATAATGTTAATGAAGTCTCGATTCAAAATGCACTAGATATATTGTCTCTTGAACTGGTTATTACCGCTCATCCTACCGAGGCGACAAAGCGTTCAATCTTAGAAATCCAACAGCGAATTGCCGGTATATTAAAACATATCGACCACCCATTACTAACGAAAAAAGAACGCAAAAAGCTGGAGGAAAGTTTATTTAATGAAGTAACGATTTTATGGCAGACCGATGAGCTGCGGCATCATAAGCCGACCGTTTTGGATGAGGTGCGGAACGGACTTTATTATTTTGATCAAACTCTTTTTGAGGTGCTTCCTGAAATTCATCAGGAGGTTGCGGAATGCTTGGAAAAAAATTATCCAACCGCCTCATGGGAGGTTCCTAATTTTCTTCGTTTTGGTTCATGGATTGGCGGTGATCGTGATGGGAATCCGAATGTAACGCATGAAGTTTCTTGGGAGACCTTAGAACGGCAAAGAAGGCTCGTCCTAAAAAAATATAAAAATGTGCTGATTGATTTAATGAAACGATATAGTCATTCAACGACAAGGGTAGATGTGAGCACGGAGCTTCTTACATACCTAGAGGAAAAAGAGGATCTATTTTTAACAGAAGAGAAAAAGTGGCCAGTTAAAACGGAAGCTTACCGTCGTGTATTTGCAATTATTATTGAACGGGTAAGACTAGTTGGAAAATCAGAGCTAGGCTATAAAACTGCGGATGAATTATTAGAAGATTTATTTATGATACATGGAAGCTTAAAAAAACATCATCCTGCTGCCCATGAATTAAAGATTATTCAAAAATTGATTCGTCAAGTCCAGTTGTTTGGCTTCCATCTAGCTACACTTGATATTCGGAACCATAGCGGCGAGCATGAGGCAGCCATCACGGAAATACTACATAAAGTCCGCATTTCTGAAAATTATGCCTTGCTGTCTGAAGCTGAAAAAGTTAAGATTTTGCAAAAAATTCTCTTGGATCCGCGCCCGCTCCTATTATTAAATGAGGATTACTCAGCCGAAACACAGGAAATGATTAAAGTATTCCAAATGATCAAGAATGCCCATGAAGAATTTGGAAAACGTTCAATTTCCGTTTACCTTGTCAGTATGACAAAATCGCCAAGTGACTTGTTAGAGGTGCTTGTTTTAGCAAAAGAAGCAGGTATTTACCGCCTTCATGCTGACGGAACGCTGGAAAGCCACTTACATGTTGCGCCATTACTCGAAACAATTGAGGATTTAACGGCTGGTCCGGTTATCATGAAAACTCTTTTCGAGATGCCGGTTTACCGCGAACATTTGCAAATCTTGGGTGACCAGCAGGAAATAATGCTTGGTTATTCGGACGGTAGTAAAGACGGTGGTACGTTAACCGCCAATTGGAAGCTATATAAAGCGCAAATTGAAATTCACGAAATGGCGAAAAGATATCAGATAGGTCTTAAGTTCTTCCATGGACGTGGAGGTTCGTTGGGACGCGGCGGCGGTCCACTGAACAAAAGTATTTTATCACAACCGGCTGAAACAATCGGGGATGGGGTCAAAATTACTGAGCAAGGTGAAGTGTTATCTTCACGATACCTGCTCGAGGATATCGCTTATCGAAGCTTAGAACAGGCGACTTCCACCTTGCTGCTAGCTGTTGCACATGCATCAAAAGATCCGGAGGAAGGACAATTAAGAGAGCATGTCTGGGAAGAGGCAATTGAAGAAATCTCAAGCTCCGCCTTGGCCAAATATCAATCACTTGTTTTTGGTGATCCAGATTTCCTCACCTATTTTACTGAAGCTACACCTTTAAGGGAGCTTGGCGATTTAAACATTGGTTCAAGGCCAATGAGCCGGAAAAATCGTGGTCGGTTCGAAGACTTACGGGCGATTCCATGGGTATTTGCTTGGACACAAAGCCGCCAGCTGCTTCCAGCCTGGTATGCTGCAGGCACCGGATTAACCAGCTTTGCTTCGAAAGGTGAGCAAAATTTGCAGCTTTTACAACAAATGTATATGAAATGGCCGTTCTTTCAATCGACAATTGATAATTTAAACATGGCTTTGATGAAAGCAGATATAACGACTGCCAAAGAATATCTAACCCTTGTTGAAGATAAAACAATAGCTGAAAGGATATTTGGCAATATTCTGGAAGAATATCAAAAAACAAAAGGTATTTTGCTCAAGATTACAGGCGATAAAGAATTGCTCGATCATACGCCTAATATTCAAGAGTCAGTGTATCGAAGAAATCCTTATGTTGATCCATTAAACTTTTTACAGGTAGAAGTAATTAAGGAATTGCGGAAACAAGATGATCCTAATGATGAATTATTAACTGAAGTTCTCCTTACCATCAGCGGCATTTCTGCTGGATTACGAAATACTGGCTGATAAAATTGAAATTAGTAAAAAAACACAAACTTTGTTGAGCTTGTCAGATTGTCGAGAAAGGGTATATTTCTCGGCAATTTTTTAATAATGGATTGGCCCTGCTAACTGGCCTGTTGATTTCCGCTCCGGGCACTCGCTTTCCGCGGGGAGGTCCGGGAGCCTCCTCGGCTCTTTGGAGCCTGCGGGGTCTCCCGTGACCTCTCTATCCCGCAGGAGTCGAGTGCCCTCCGCTCCAATCAACAGGGTGGCAAATCAACCTAAAGAATTGCCACACACTTTTTCTAACCTGGCTAAGTGTGTCGCAATCTTTTTTATTTTTTGGCAGGCAGCTGTAAGGAGAGCCTGTTCACTTGCATTCTTTATTCCCCGTAACCGGCAGTAGCGAAACCCATGCAACCCTTTTGAGTCTGCGAAGCTTCGCTCCATTTTTTCCTTTCTAAATTTATAAAGCAA